>JBDRMP010000081.1:0-14449 GCA_043811995.1 Planctomycetota bacterium | reverse complement strand
GCAGCGTTGCGTCGCGAGACTTTGAAGCAAACATTTTTTGAAACTTTTGGCCATAACCGTAAAAATCGAAAAATCGTACGCCAGTTCTATAAGTTAATGAAACTGGCCGCTTAACAAATCAGTTTTTGGAAAGTGCAGATAACGAGCATCATTCCAATAAGAAACAGGATTACATCGAAGGATGCGAACTTGATAAAGTGCTCAACATCGACGGCGCGGATGAGAAAAAGGACTACGGTACCGAGAAACAGCAGACCGAGGCGCATTTCCCAGAACACGAGCGTTCCGATGATTGACAGGGAGAAAATTGCGATAATCATAGACTGGTTGTTTGAGAGGCCGATGAGGTGTGCGGCAATACCGATGACTAATGCGGAACCGAACAGTATGAGTGCTCTGCCTTTCATATATTTTCTCCGAATCGCAGATTAAGTTCGGGCAACATTGTAGCATTCGGCTGGTATAACACAAATGGGGGGCAGTTATTGCTTCTGGCAGATGTCAGGGCCGGGGTAATGAACGGTTGAGCCGGCGCTGGAGGTCTTTGAGGCGGTTCGTTTCGTCGAAGCCGAAAAGGATTATGGGAAAGGCCGTCTTGTTGTGAAACAACGGCTCATCCATATCGACCCATTTTCGGCAAAGTTCGCCGTCGGGCGTGCCCGGCACCGGCGAAAAATCGGCAAGCATTCCCTTTATGCCTAAGCGATTAACAAAACGCATCGATTCTTCCAAATCACCAACGTCGGTCTTGGGGTGTCCTAAAATCTGATAAGCCATAATGTTGTTCTGTTCAGCTCCAGCTGATTTCAGGTTAGCTACCGCCTCGGCAAGCTCTTCTGAAAAGACCTTCGAGCCGGTCTGCCGCTGCCATTCTCTCGATGCGCTTTCAAAACCAAGATAAAAGGTTTTGAAACCCGCCCTAACCATCAATTCGGCGATTTCCCTCGTTACAAATCTTGCGTTAATCGCGTTAGGGCTGTGAAAATTCACCTTTATTTCTTGTCGAATGACCTCATTGAGAAAAAGAGTCAGAACATTCTTTGCGTCGAATAACAGGGCGTCATCGTAAAACGCGATGTTTTTTACCCCCAGTTTGGTTAAAAGCTCAAACTCTGCCAAAGACCTGTCTAATGGCCTGGCCCGAAACTTGCCATATACCTTAGGCACAAGACAATACGTGCATTCAAAAGGACAGCCGTCGCTTAGCTTCAACACGCCGACGTTTAATTTGCCGTATGCCTCCCAAAGCCCCGGCTGGCTCAAATCCGGCTTTAACCCGACATAATCCCAAAGCGGTTCGAGATTATTACCCTCCACCAGCAAATCCGCACCAAGCTTTTCGGCGTGCCCGCGACACAAAGTTATATAGTTTCCGCCGAGTATTATTTTTGCTTTGGGCAACACCTTTCGAATGTCCTCAATTACCTCCTGAACACCCGGATACCAATAAGTCATCACTGTGTTGACAAGAACAAAGTCGCAGCCGGTATGCCGGCTGAGAAAATCCTGAAAAAGCTGTCGCGGCAGACCAAACCGCCTGAAGTGGCGTGGTATGTTCTTAAAACAATCGGGACTGGATATTTTCTCGTAATAGAATCCGCCCCGCCCCCACGGGTCGCTTTGAAACTCTTTAGATGTGGCATGGGCTTCCAGCCCGTGCGGGCACGGCCAGGATGGCCGTGCTACAAACGGATGCAGCCGGTCTAAATAATCGAAGAGAACAAACTCGGCTTTCCCGCGAAGGTTCCCTGCCACGTTCAAAAGACCGTATGGCTTCACCCAGAAATCATAAGCGGCAAAATCATATATCGGCGGATTTACCAGCAGTATTCTTGGTGTTTTCATCACAGTCCGATGGCCTTTAAAAGATTCGCTTGGAAATTATGGGGTATCATCAACAATTGACGTTTGCTGTCAACGGTTTCTTCGATACCGCTACATAAGGATTGCTGACGAGCGACGTTGGGGAAGCAAGGGAAATTTAGTCGGGTCGGGAAACAACTTCTCCCTTTTTAGCTGGTTTTTTCGGCCGATTAGGCCATTTAAGCTCATCGAAAAGGAAATCGCTCGACCGCCTTATCATCTCAGCGGGCGTGCAGGGATTCATTTCAAGCGAGCCGATAACCTCATTGTCAAACTTGTTCAGGGCTTTGAGCAGATAATCCCAATCGCTGCGGGCTACTCCGCCGGAGCAGCCGAGGGGCATATGGTCATTGCAGTGACCGCAATTTTCAGTGATGTGCAGATGCGTTGTTTTGTCCGCCAGGGCATCGACATATTCAGTGAAGTGGTGTTCGGGGTCGCAACTGGCATAGCCGGTATCGAGGCAATACCGGACAGAATCGTATTTGTCGCCGATTTCTTTAAGCACTTCAAGCGGCCCCGTCTCTATGCACAGATTGACTCCCTCATCCCGGCCCATTTTTATAACTTCGCCAGCAAAATCGCCGTTATCGGTATTTCTGCCCTTAATTCGCAAGGCCTGCAAATCCGCGATGATATTTGCTTTCAGCAGCTTCGCGCATTCGATTTGCTCTGCCCATTGCTCAGGGGAAGGATTATCATTTCGCGAGCGCATCGAGACCAGCATTCCCTCTGTGGCGGCTGCAAGACGAGGCCAGTTGCGTTTGTCATAGCGGCACTCATCCAGCCCGCCGGTATTGGGCCAAAGCTCAACGCCGAACCCCAGCATCCGCAGCAGCTCGCATTCATGCTCTAATGAAAGCCCGTGTTGACGGCCCCAAAAAACCATCGTTGACACAACGTATCGAATTCTCATTACCTCGTCCCCATTTGCTGCCCAGACGGTTACATAAAAACACCCACAACAAAATCATCGTTTATAAACCGATTTGGCTTCAAAGATTTATTTTGAAAGGGGGAAAACTCCTATGACATTTTTAACGCTTTTTATGGGACTTTGGCTTAAAAAGCCCCGATTTTTGCCTTAAATCGCAGTTAAGGGCTTATTAAATCCGCCCCTCAAATCAATCAAATATACTCTTGATATTATAACTACGCTCATGTAAAATGTTTGGTTTGACGTATTCTGGAGACCAAGTGATATGAAGAAAGACATACATCCGAAATATGACAAAGTCGTTATACGCTGTGGCTGCGGCAACACCTTTGAAACACGCAGCACCGTGAGCGAAATCCACGCCGAAATCTGCTCGGCCTGCCACCCCTTCTACACAGGCAAGCAAAAGTACGTTGATACCGCCGGCCGAGTCGAACGCTTCCAGAAGAAATACGGGACGGATTACTTCAAAAAACAGAAAAAGTAGCTCGTCGCCCGGTTCACAATCAGGGCTCCTTTTTTGTTCAGCGGTTGCAGAAATGGAGCCCTGACTGTTTATTGTATAAACAAATTATCGGTGCATCACTATGACCGAAACCAATACAACCTTAATAGCGAAATTAACGGAGCTTGAAGTCCGCTTTGACGAGCTGCAAAAGCAGATTTCTGACCCTGCCATCTCAAGCGACTCTGCGAAACTGATTGCGCTCTCGAAGGAGCAGGGCAAGCTCAAGGGTTTGGTCGCGAAATTCCGCGACTACAAAAAAGCCACAACCGAAGCCAAGGAGGCCGAACACATAATCAAAAGCGACTCGACTGACCCTGAGCTTAAAGAAATGGCGAAGGAAGAGTTGCAGCAGCTCGACGCCAAAAAGAAAAAGCTGCTCGACGAGCTTTGCGATAAGCTGCTGACGGCGGATGAGGACGTTATCGGGTCGGTGATAATGGAGATTCGGGCCGGCACCGGCGGCGAGGAGGCCGCACTTTTCGCACGCGACCTCTACACGATGTATACAAAATACGCCCAAGACCGCGGCTGGAAGGTCGAAGACCTCTACTTCAGTCCCACGGACAAGGGGGGATTTCGCGAGGTTATATTCGGCATCAAGGGCGAAGGCGTCTGGTCGCAGTTTGGTTACGAAGGGGGCGGCCACCGCGTCCAAAGGGTCCCGGAAACCGAGGCGCAGGGCAGAATCCATACCTCCGCGGCGACCGTCGCCGTGCTTGCGGAGCCGGAAGAGGTTGATATCAAAATAAACCCGGAAGACGTAGTCGAACAGGTTTGCAGGTCGAGCGGCCCCGGCGGCCAAAAAGTCAACAAGACAAGCAGCGCAATTCGGCTCGAACACATACCCACCGGTATAACCGTCCGTATGCAGGAGGAAAAAAGCCAGCACAAGAACCGCGCGAAGGCCTGGCGAATCCTGCGAAGCCGGCTGTTTGAATTCTATCAAAGCCAAAAAACAGCCGAACGCGACGCAAAACGAAAAACGATGATTGGCTCAGGCGACCGCAGCGAAAAAATCAGGACCTACAATTTTCCCCAGAACCGCGTCACCGACCACAGAATAAATCTGTCGCTTTATAATCTCGACAGGATAATCGCAGGCAATATGGGCGAGCTAATCGGCGCTCTGAGAGAATACGACATCCAGCAGCGGCTCAAAAATCTCTAAGGGACCACTGACAATGGTAATTGTTGTGACTGGAATGGTCGGACTTGACAAGAAAAGTTACCTCGAAAAGGTGTGCTGGTTGGCTGCTGCGCGAGGTAAAAAAGTCCTGCTGTGCAACGTCGGCGATATGATGTATTCCGAGGCCCCTGATATCCCGCCTGGAAAAATCCTCGACATACCTCTCAAACGCCTGCATTTGCTGCGTCGCAGCGTCTTCAAAGACATAATCATAAAGGCGAAAAAGGCCCCCAATCTCATCGTTAACACTCACGCGACATTCCGCTGGCGACACGGTCTTTTCCCCGCCGTCGATTTCGACCAGATGCGCCAGCTCAACGCCGATATGTATTTCTGCCTGATAGACGGCGTCGCAGCCCTGCATGGCCGGCTGCTCGACGAGCACGCGAGCGAACATACGCTCAAGGACCTGATTGTCTGGCGGGAAGAGGAAATCATCGGCACTGAGATGCTCTGCAGGGGTATCAACGAGCAGACGCCGGTCTATTGTCTTGCGAGGGGCGCGGCCGAAGACACGGTCGAGATGTTTTACCGCCTGCTCTTCGAGCCGCAAATAAAGCACGCATATCTGAGCTACCCAATGACGGCCGTTGCCGACCTCGAAGACGTAAAAAAGGAAATCGCAGAGTTCCGGCGGGATATGAAACAACATTTTACCTGCTTTGACCCCGGCGACCTTGAAGAATCATTCCTGCCGCGTCAGGCGTTGCAGGCAGCCGAAGACGGTAAAGATTTTCTCGAAATAACCGCGGGCGACAAACTCGTCCGGCTGAACCTCGACCAGATTCGGCAAATCGAACGCGACATATACAGCCAGACCTACGCGCGGGATTTTATGCTCATCGACCAGTCCGAGATGATTATCAGCTTTATCCCGACCCTGCCCGACGGCAGGGCCGCCATATCCAGCGGCGTGGAACGCGAGCTCCAGCACGCCCACGAGGCAGCAAAGGAGGTCTTCGTCATCTGGCCCGCCAGGCAAGCACCATCCGTTTTCGTAACAGAGACCGCCACAAAGATTTTTGATGATATCGACAGCGCCCTCGAATTCTTCGAAAAGAAAAAATATATCCAAACCTAATGAAAAACCAATAATGGCTGACTTTGCCGAGAATACCTTAATACTCAGTTTGATAGCAGTGAACCTGGCTGCGGGATTTGGGTTTGCTGTCCTCATAGCAAAACAATTTCGTGCAATCAGCGGCAGTCAAAAAGGCATCCTTCGCTATTTTGCGATGCTTGTCGGAATATATTTTCTTGAGTGCGTCGCGTTTACCTTCGGAATGTGCACGCAGGTTTTCACAATCGCGCTATCCTTTGTGTGGGGAGTTTTGTTCGGCTTGTGGCTAAAAGGTCTTGCCCCGAAAAGAAAAATAATAAGGCAAATTCTGTTTGTCTCACTTTATGGTTGTCTGCCTACGGTTTCGTTTGCCCTTATAATATCGATTTTCTGGGTTGTCAGCGGCAATGGCTTATTAAACGTCGAACAGGCAACTCAGTTCGG
The DNA here is from genome assembly GCA_043811995.1 of Planctomycetota bacterium. GTDB lineage: Bacteria > Planctomycetota > Phycisphaerae > Sedimentisphaerales > Anaerobacaceae > Fen-1362. Next base: position 8,451 of record JBDRMP010000081.1, on the reverse strand, counting down.
CATCCCGGATTTTGTTCCCTGGCCTTTCAATACAATGCTTGGTTTCTGCATTGCCCTTGCGGCAGGAACAATTATACTCAAGACATTATTGACAGCAGGCGTAGCTGGTTGGATTGTCCGTAGAAAAGATTAGTCGTGCGGGTACAGAAATGATAGTGAATAACGTCAGAGAATTGGCAGGCGTAATCGACCATACGCTCTTGAAGCCGGAGGCGACAAGCGAACAGATAAGGCGTTTGTGCGAAGAGGCGAAGCAATACGGCTTTCATACGGTTTTCACCAATCCGAAGTGGACACCTGTCGTTGCGGAGTTGCTGCACGGAACACAGGTGGATGTGGGCGGTGTTGTATCATTCCCGGTCGGGGCTGATTTTACGAAAATAAAGGTCGCTGGGGCCAAAGAATTGATTATGGCAGGCGCAGATGAAATCGATATGGTCGCTGACATTGCAGCCATAATCGAAGGTGATGAAAAGTATCTGGCCCGGCAGTTGGAGGCAGTGTGCAAACTCTGCCATTCGATGAGGCCGAAGGTTGTGCTCAAGGTCATCATCGAAGCGGGGGCGTTGACCCGCGAGCAGAAGATATTTGTTTGTCAAATCGCCGACAAGGTCGGCGTCGATTTCGTAAAGACCAGCACCGGGATGCATCGTGCAGGCGGGGCGACAGTCGAAGATGTAAAACTAATGAAGGAATATGCCCTACACTGCAGCATCAAGGCGTCGGGCGGCATTCACATGGCCAAACAGGCATTAGAAATGCTCGCGGCAGGCGCCGACAGAATCGGCACATCCTCAGGTGTCCAGATTATAGAGCAATACGAGGCAGGCCAGACAAAATGATCACCGCCACACAACCAGTCGAATGTAAAACGGTTATGTGTCGGCTGCACTATCGAAAACTAAATACCGACGCTGACCTTTCTGCCCTCAGTGAGGTCATTTCAAAACTCCCCGATGCAGCCATACTCGGCGGCAACCCGTCGAAAACAGAGGCCGATGGTTTCAGCTACTGGATGCCACGCCCCGTTGATGTGTTTGAGTTTCGCACGGGACAAAAGACGCCGTTTGAAAAGCTACAAGCCACCCTGACCAAATATCGCCTCGCAGACAATGTCTCGGACAATCTACCGGGAGGGATTTTCACTTGCGGCTGGGTCGGCTGTTTCAGTTATGACCTCGGCCGATACATCGAACCTGCCGCCTTTGCTGGCGATAGCGTATCAAGAGACGATTTGTCCCTGCCGCTGATTCGCCTGTGTTTCTACGACCGGCTAATCGCATACGACCATTCCCAAAAGGCGTTTTGGTTAATTGCCCTTGAATTTGAAGACGACGCCGAGACCCCGCAGCAAAAGTTATCATATCTGGCCGGGTTACTCGACAGGGCCGAAGCGGTCCGGACGCCTGCGCCTCCGCCCGCCGACATCGAAAATATCGACTTTGCACAAATTCAGTCAAATATGACCAAGGATTACTACCTCAAAGCATTCGATAAAATAAAACGCCACATATACGATGGCGACGTCTATCAGATAAACTTCTCGCAGAGGTTCGATTACGTTTATCACGCTAGGCCAATCGGCCTTTTCCATTGGCAAAACCGCTACAATCCAAGCCCATATTCGGCGTATATTGATGCCGGCTCATTTCAAATCGTCAGCGCCTCGCCGGAAATGTTCATAACAATCAGGGACCGCGTTATCAGCACCAAGCCAATAAAAGGAACAAGAAAGCGATACGAAGAAGCTTCGACAGCGGCAGGGCGGCTCAACGCCGAACACCTTCGACAACTTCTTAGCAGCGAGAAGGAAAAAGCAGAACTGAATATGATTATCGACCTTGAGCGAAATGATATTGCCAGAGTCAGCAAGCCGGGCACAAGAAAAGTCACACAGCCGAGGACAATCGAAACGTATCCCACTGTCTTTCACGCCGTCGCAACCGTCTCGGGCGAGCTTCGAGACAATGTCAATTTCTGTGATATCCTTAAAGCGATGTTCCCCGGCGGTTCAATTACGGGCGCACCGAAAATCCGGTCAATGCAAATCATCGACGAAATCGAGCCGACGGCGCGAGGCATATATACAGGCAGCATCGGCTTTATCGGCCTCGACGGCAGCGTCTGCTTGAATATCGCCATTCGCACGATTATCATCAAAAACAATACGGCTTACGTCCAGACCGGCGGCGGCATCGTTGCCGACTCCGACTCAAAAGCCGAATACGAAGAAACAATAACAAAGGCAAGGGCTTTGCTTTCCGGTATCCAGGCTGTCCCAAACAGGCAAAATCCATAATGGCAGAAAAAGTTTTTTTGAACGACAAACTTGTGGGTATCGAAGACGCCCGGATACCGGCCGGCGACGGCGGATTTCTGTATGGCGCCGGGCTTTTTGAGACAATGCGAGCCAACAACGGCGTTGTGTTTCGGCTAAGCGACCATTTGGGCCGGCTCCTTAATAGTGCGAAGGCATTATCTATTGAGCATTCTTATGACAAGGGATATCTCAAGGACAGCATTTACAAGGTTCTCAAAGCAAATGACCTTACCGATGCCCGGATACGACTTACCTTGTCTGCCGGGGCGATGTCGCAACCACAAGATAAACACATTGCTACTTTGCTCATAACCGCCGCCAAACTGCAACCATATCCAGCGGAATATTACAATAAAGGCGTGCTTGTGGTTTTGTGCCCGTTCAGGCAAAACGTTTCAGACCCAACTTGTGGCCACAAGACGACAAGCTACCTGTCGCGGATGCTTGCCTTGAAACGGGCCCACGAGAAAAAGGCCGCCGAGGCCCTGTGGTTCACGACCGATGGCCGATTGGCAGAGGGCTGTATCAGCAACGTCTTTTTAGTGAAGGATTCCCGACTTTATACACCGACTGTGAGTACCCCCGTCCTGCCGGGAATCGCCAGAAAAACCATCTGCGAGCTGGCAATCGCCCAAAAGGTTGAAATTGTCGAAAAAGACCTTACAATCGATGACCTGCTGGGTGCAGATGAGGTCTTTATAACAAACGTTATTATGCAGGTAATGCCCGTCGTCGGCGTCGAAAAGCACGCTGTCGGCGGCGGAAAGCCAGGAGTAATAACTGGAAAGATGCGGGACTATTACAACGAATTCGTCAAAAAGCACTGTGAGCGAAAACAATGAGAGTCAAAGACGTTGCACAGAAGATTGAAAAAGTTGTCCCGCTTGGTCTGGCTCAGGACTGGGACAACGTAGGCCTGCTGCTCGGAAGCGCCGACAAAAACGTAAAGCGGATACTGCTTACAATAGATATTACCGGCGACGTTTTAGACGAGGCCAAACGGCTCAGGACGGATTTGATTCTCAGCTACCATCCCGTCATCTGGGACGGGCTGAAGAAAATAACTGCCGATGGTCCCACAGACACTATCTACGAATTGATTCGTGCCGGTATAGCCGTATTTTCGATTCACACGGCCCTCGACGCAGCTCAGGGCGGCGTAAACGACGGGCTGGCGGATATAATCGGCATCAGAAACGCCAAACCAATCGGTGATTACGTCAACGCCCCCGCCAGCGACAACTACAAGCTTGTCGTCTTTGTTCCCGTCGATGCCGCAAACAAAGTCGCGGATGTAATTTTTGCAGCAGGCGGAGGCCACATCGGCAACTACAGTCATTGCGGCTTCGCCGCCCAGGGCCAGGGGACCTTCCTGCCTCTCGAAGGGGCAAGACCCGCCATCGGCAAAAGAGGCACATTCGAAAAAGTGCCAGAACTGCGGTTCGAGACAATCGTGCCCGCAGACCGGCTTGCCAAGGTCATAACCGCTATGCTCAACGCCCATCCATACGAAGTGCCCGCATACGATGTTTTCAAACTCGCCGAAGAGCGGAATAAATTCGGCTTAGGCAGAATAGGCCCGCTGGCCAAACCAGCGCCGATGAACGTGATTATCGCAAAAATCAAAAAACATACCGGAGCAAAGGCGGTCGGTGTCGTCGGGCCCGCCTCGCCCGACGAGCGAGCGAGTCGAGGCGGGCGGGAAAAACGATTAGTCAAGACCGCGGCCGTATGTGCCGGCTCCTGCGGCAAAATCATTAACCTCATCATCGCCCAGAAAGCGGACCTTTACGTAACCGGCGAGCTAAAGCACCATCAGGCGCTTGCCGCACAGGAAGCGGGCCTTACCTGCCTGTGCCTCTCGCATACGGTCTCCGAGCGATTTATTCTGAAAAAGTTCGCCGGACAGTTGCAAAAACAGCTTCCTGCGGTAACAATTACAGTCAGCAGGAAAGATTTTGACCCATTTAGATGGAAAGAGCTATGACCGAGGAGCAAAACGCGGCAGTCAACGACGAGCAGCAGGCGCAGGAACCGGTAGAGAACACGGGCGAAACTGGTGATGAACAGCCCGAATCGGACGACACCGTTACCGAGCCGCAGCCGAGAGCCGCGGAAGTTGAGCCGGATTTTGAGCCGACGGTGGAGTCGGTTGTGGAAGCGGTCCTTTTCGCCAGCGACGAATCACTTTCGCCGGCCCGGCTGGCCGAGATAGTCGGGACAAACGTCAGACAGCTCCGCAAGCACATCGACGACCTGAATGAAAAGTACAAACAGCACAACAATGCCTTTCGAATAGAGCAAATCGCCGGCGGTTTTCAGATGCTCACGCTCAGCGCCTACAGCCACTGGCTCAAAAAACTCATCCGGTCGCGCGAAGACGGCTCGCTGAGCCAGCCGGCATTGGAGACGCTGGCCATTATTGCCTACAAGCAGCCAATCATCCGTGCCGACGTGGAGGCCATCAGGGGTGTCGCGGCGGGTGAAATGATTCGAAACCTGATGTATAAAGGGCTGGTTAAAATCATGGGAAGGGCCGAAGTGCTGGGCAGGCCGATGCTCTACGGCACGACCAAAAAATTCCTCGAAATTTTCGGCCTCAACTCTCTCAAAGACCTCCCAAAGGCCGAAGAACTCAAAAAACCAGAATGACCATCCCGATAAGCCCTGCACCAAACTTTTCAGAAACATCCGGTTACAGAACCGCTTGTTGGGAATATATCAATTTGTTATACTCCTGAGATGATGCGGAACGAAAAATCGACCATAGGCAAATCCGGGAATTTTTTCTCAATTTTCATCCCAGTCGCGACGGTGTTCATCTCAAGTTTCTGCGTTATGGCCCTCGAAATGGCGGCAGGCCGGCTTATAGCGCGGTATCTCGGTTTCTCGCTATATACCTGGACCGCCGTAATAGGAGTAGTTCTGGCCGGTATCACCATCGGTTATTACATAGGCGGACGAATCGCTGATAAGTTCAATGCTCAACAGGCGCTTGCCGTCCTGTTCATTGCCGGTTCGGTCGCATGTGTACTAACTGTTATCTCCGGCAACATAGTCAGCGAATGGCTTTTCCTCTGGAGTTTCGGCTGGGCCGCTCGTGTCTTCAGTCATATGACGCTTATGTTCCTGTTGCCTTGCATCCTGCTCGGCGCCATTACGCCCGTGGCGGCCAAAATGGCCCTCGAAAAAGGCCTGTCTAAGGGCAGAACAGTGGGCGATATATACGCCTGGGGCGCTGCAGGAAGCATCGCGGGAACGCTTGCCGCCGGCTTTTACCTTATCCCTGCGCTGGGAACAATCCCGCTCATCTGGACAGTAGCCGGTGTTTTGGCGCTATTGGCCATAATGTGCCGGCTGCGATTCCAGGCGGCTTACCTGTGGCTGGCGGTATTCGTCCTTATGCTGATTATAGCTACGGCTCCAGCAGAGTGGTGTCAGTCGGCGGGCGGCGGCCTGCTGCTGCGGGAACGGATTGACCCGAGAGTGATTTATCAGGACGAAAGCAGGTATTGCTATATCGCCGTTAAACAGCTATCGGTTTTCCCCGACAGGCGAATCTTTATGCAGGATACGCTGCGGCACAGCGACATTATTATGGGAGACATCAATGACCTGCAGTATGAATATGAGATTATTTACTCCGGGGTTACTCGCTTGTTGAGTAAGAACAAGGACAAGCTCAACGTAATGTTTATAGGAGGCGGCGGCTACGTCTTTCCGAGATACATCGAAAGCAACTGGCCCGGCAGCCGGATAGACGTTATCGAAATCGACCCTGCAGTTACAAAAGCCGCCGTTGCCGCCTTCGGCCTTGACCCAAACAGCTCAATAAACACCCTCTTTATGGATGCGCGAAATTACGTCGATGGTCTGCTCGAAAAACAACGTAATGGCGGGCAAACCTATCAGTACGATTTCATTTATGAAGACGCCTTCAATGACTATTCCGTGCCGTATCAACTGGTCACCCGTGAATTCAACGACAAAATCGCCCGGATTCTTGCCGACGACGGCGTGTATGTGCTGAACCTCATAGACACCTACAACAGCGCCCTGTTCCTCGGCGCCGTAGTTAACACCCTGCAAGAGACGTTCCCGCACGTTTACGTTACTGCCGAACAGGCCTTTAATTCCTCCGTGCGACAGACCTTCGTCGTTGCTGCCGCCAAAAAGCCGTTTGATATCAAGGCAGTTGAAGGCAAAATAAAACTCAAGTTATGGCATCCCAACGAAGCGGAAATGGAACATTTCAGGAACCGTTCCAGCGGAATCGTGCTTACGGACAACTACGCACCCGTGGAAAATCTGCTTGCCCCGGTGGTTCGACAAAGCTCAAGAGAGATGCTGGCCCGGAGGTATCTCGACGATGCGAAATCGCTCAAGGCCGAGGGAAAATGGTATCGAAGCATCAAGGCATTCGAAAATGCCGTTTGGCTTAATCCGACAATATCTATTCTGGCCTACAATGAGATAGGACTTATGCAGGCCGAACATAACAACCCGCAGGAAGCGGCCAGGGCCTTTCAAAGCGCGATTGATTATTACAACCGCGTCGGCAACAGGGAAAGAGTAATAGGGTCTGTTTATCTTAACCTCGGTATCCTCCTGCAGCAAATGGGTCAAAACGAAGAGGCCGGAAAGCAGCTTAACAGGGCCGTCGAGGAATTTCATCTCGAGCTGACGGATGACCCGAATTCCGCCTCGGTCTGGTCGCGGCTCGGTGAGACACTCGGTACGCTGGGCGACCTTAAGGCGGCAGCCGACGCCTTTGAAAAGGCCGCGGAGCTGGAGCCGGAAAATTTAGCTCATCGCTACAGTTTGGCGCAGGCCCTTGAATTCCAGGGCCGGCTCACCGATGCCATTGACGTTGTAAAAAAGGCGCTCGAGCTCGCTTCCCGCTATAACCAGCAGGATGTTACCGCGGAGTTTAATAAATACCTTAAGTCGTTGGAGCTGAAAAAATCACAGGCGGCGCCGCCAAACGGCTGAACCTGTTTTTACGCTGGATAACTTCGGTTGTCGCAAAATTGTTGAAAAAAGCCGCAAAATGGCGTTTTCATACACGCACAATAAAAGTATAGTGTCTGCCGAGATTATATTTTTTAATAGGAGGCAAAAATATGACGACGAATAGAACCCCTTTTCCTTTGATGTTGCTGGCATTCTTTCCTCTGCTTTTTGGTGGCGTGGGAACAGAATCTCTTGCAGACTCGGGCTCAGAACTTCGGCAGGCTCAGGGCTATTTCGAAAATAGCGACTATCAACAGGCTGAGCAAATTTATCAGGATATAGTTAAACAATGCCCTGATGCCGATCAGGCTCTTGAAGCACAGAAAGGGCTTGTTATGGTATATATATCATGAGGCAAACAGGCCGAGGCAGAAACGGCATATCAGCAATTGCTTTCAAACTTTCCCCACAACACACATATGGCAGATGTAATTCACCATGGAATAGCTTCTCATTACCGCAAATGCAAAAAGGATGATAAAGCTGATGAGATTGACAAGTATGTTTTAAGCCATTGGCCTTCGACTGAAAGCGCAATGTGGGCACACAGTGGATATTGCTGGAGCAAGTATTAATAGAAAGGACTATGCTGCTGCTCAGGCGGGCATTGATAATTTATTTGCCGGTTTTGCAAACAATGAACACCTCTGTGATGCAATTCACAGTGTGGCATATCGCTATCGCCAGTCCGAAAAAACTGCCAAGGCTGATGAACTTGACAAGTATGTTTTGGACAATTGGCCTTCGACTGAAAGCGCGATGTGGTCACAGGTTGATATTATAAATTCAAACATTGACAGCGAGGATTACGCCTCTGCCCAGACCGGTATAGACAATTTACTTACCCGTTTTTCCAGCAATGAAAATATGGCGAATGTGCTGCACGGTATGGCATATAAATATCGCCAGGCACAGCAAACTGCCAAGGCTGATGAGCTTGACCAGTATGTTTTGGACAATTGGCCTTCGTCTAAGATTGCTCTGTGGGCGAGAATGGACATGGCACTATCAAATGTTGCGTCTCTTATCAACGATGGGAATGACAGCGAAGCCCAGGCAGCTCTTGATAGCGTAATCGCTGATTTTAAGCAAAACCCCTGCCTGCCTGAGGCAATATA
>JBDRMP010000080.1:0-65152 GCA_043811995.1 Planctomycetota bacterium | reverse complement strand
GCAGCGTTGCGTCGCGAGACTTTGAAGCAAACATTTTTTGAAACTTTTGGCCATAACCGTAAAAATCGAAAAATCGTACGCCAGTTCTATAAGTTAATGAAACTGGCCGCTTAACAAATCAGTTTTTGGAAAGTGCAGATTAAGCGGGACGATTGAGAAATTAGATTCAACCGGAAATAGAACTACCTTTGCCTCAGGTTTTAACGGACCTACAGGTCTCGCTTTCGATAGTAGCGGAAATCTGTTTGTAGCCAGTCTGTTTGGCGGGACGATCGAAAAGTTAGATATGAGCGGAAACAGGACCGTCTTTGCCTCGGGGCTTGACCGTCCCGAGGGCCTCGCTTTCGATAGAAATGGCAACCTGTATGCAGCCGAATGGGGCCGCAGTCGAATTGACGTATTCGATTCAAGCGGAAATATGTCTGTCTTCCCCGGCAGTTTGTCTAGGCCAGAGGGTCTTGTTTTCGACAGCAGCGGATATCTTTACTCTGGAAGTCAGTCTGATTCCCACATTTACAAATTCGATTCAAGCGGAAACAGGTCTATCTTCGCAACGAGCAGCGTTCCTATAGGTCTTTCATTTGCATTTGACGACAACGGCTATCTTTACGCGGCCAGTTATGGAAACGGGACAATTCAAAAATTCGATTCAAGCGGAAATGGAACTACCTTTGCCTCAGGATTTAACAACCCTTATGGACTCGCGTTTGACAGCAGTAACAATCTTTATATGTCCGATCAGTCCACCGGTATGATTACGAAATTCGATTTGAGCGGAAATGGGACTCTCTTCGCATCAGGCTTGGGCTCGCCAACATTTATCACGACGCAGGTCCCCGAACCCGCTACGCTTTTGCTTTTTAGCTTGAGTGCTGTGATAATGAGAAAAAAACGCAGTTAATCTGACCTGTGGAATCTCTTAGAACCACTACCAGAGGGAGTTTGGGGCTGTAGAATCGACGAACTCGGCTCAAGGTGAGCCATAGGGACTCTTTTCCCGAGACGGCCTTGAAGTCTTGCCAAATCTCCTTTTTATAGAATCCAAAAACTCATTTCTACGTCAAAAACGAGTTTACTGACGTTCTATCGCGCGCGTTTGTTTTTAACCGGCGTCATTACAGCAAAAATACAAAACCCTTGAAAAAACACACACCCCTGTATGCCGGTCGGCAAGCCCTCATCCCATAGAGATTTTATCCCCCTATTCCCTGCGCTGTTTCGACCTTGATTTCGTTATCAGAAAGCCTATAATGAATCACGCCTTTGCCGGGGCCAAAAGGTATGAGAGTAAAAATTAGAGAGCTTAAAAAAGTAAAAAAGGTTCCTGACACCCTTTTCTGTGAGAAAGCAAAAAGATAAAAAACTGAGTGCAGAAAACGAGCAGACGATAGCTTTTCAAAAGCATATTGAGCTATTGACGGGCGTTATTCTTCTGGTTTTTGGGGTGTATCAGTCGATTCTATATTTCGGGCATACAGCCGTGCCCAATGGTGACTTTCCTGACCTTTTCAAGATAGGCAGCGACCTGCTTTCGTTCAAGCGACCTGTCGGCTTCAAGCAGGCGCCCGTCCTGGGCCTGCTGCAAAACTTTCTATATCCCTTTGCCTGGGGCCCGTCACGGGAACTGACCGCGGGCTGGCTTCTCAACGCTATATTGCACCCGCTGAACCTCCTGCTTTTGTGGCTTGTCGGTAAAAAAATTGTCGGAAAAGCCGCGGCCTGGATAGCCGTCATTATCATAATCAACCCGTGGACCATTTATCTGCTTACCGAACCGATAAACGAAACCACCTATCTTTTTTTCATCCTTTTGAGCTTTTACCTTATCTTCAGGCAGTCAAGGTGGGCCTATCTGGCCGCGGCAACGGCGAGTATGGTCCGCTATGAAGGTGTGGCACTGATTCTTGCCGCCTTTTTGACAGACATAATGCACAACAAAAGTAAGCCGCAGCGTTTCAGGGCGCTGGGGTATTCGGTGCTGGCGGCGCTACCGCTTATGGTTTGGATGTTGTGCACATTTCTGGACTGGAGGGCCGGCTCAGGTCATTACCTTAGCGTTTTGTTTGGCAAGGATTATTCCAAGGGCTTCGCTGAGCCGACTGAAAACAGAACTGGGATACTGCTAAATATAAGGGTGCTTTGGCAGACGGGATTTGCCTGCCTTTTGACCCCCTACCCGGGCGTTAATAAAGATTTAGCTGACGTGCTTTTGAAACTCAGCCGGGCTACTGTGCTCGTTGGTTTTCTGCTCGGCAGCATTTTCAGTATCATCAAACGACAGTGGCAGGTGTGGATGCTTCTTTTGTTTTTTGTCCCCTATTTTCTGCTGCACGCCTTCTACCCATACCCCTTAGGAAGATTTCATTCTACAATCGCGTGGATTGTTATGCTGGTCTGCCTGTTTGGACTGCAGAGCGCCGGTGCATTTATGACGGGCAAATTGGGTTTGCCGCGGGTATTTGCGATTACTTTTCAGATTGTGCTTATCATTATTTCGGTCTATTGGCTGGCCGGCCTTATCCCATATTTAAGCGGGATTTCTGCGCTTAGTCCCAGGTCTGCAACGATGCCATACGCAGCGATGGCTGTCACAGGTCTGTTTTTTGCCGGCCGGCTCTATGTCGAAAAAACCAGGTGGCTTACGAAAGGGCTGACCATTCTGGCGGTTATGTTTGTGATGATAATTTCCAACCAGTTTGCGCTGGCCGGGCTGCTGGGCGACGGCAAACGTGAAATTGAGTTCAGGAAGTTAGGCGAATGGTTTGCCGAGAACGCCAAACCGGGAGACAAAATGGCGGTTTATAATTGCGGCCCCGCCGCACTTTTTGCCGGAAAGTTCGCCGACAATATCACCGGCTTTCCCAAGGGGGACAATCCCGAGCAGCTTGTCGAAAAGCTATATGAGCAGAACTTTACATACGTCGTATGGGCAACGAGAGAAGGAATGAGCAAACAGCATACTGGTTATCAGCTTATGGGATTAGACAAAAATATCGTATTTTTGGCCAAGCCGGCGAGCATTGGGCCTTATGAGTTCGTAAGACAAATCGGCTCGGAGAGAGGATTTGTAAACGTTTTTCGTCTAAAGATTCGAAGTGTTGAACAACCGCCGGAGGCACAAAACTGACTGCTATGAATGAATTGAAAGAAAAAGTTGTTGAAACGGTCGAGTCGGATGAGGAACGTCTTTTGAAGTGGCGAAGGCGCAACAGCTATTACTACGGCTGGCTCGACAAGATATACCGGTTCGTCGTGCGGCCCAACAGCCGGGTTCTGCACGTTGGCTGTGAATGCGGAGACCTTCTGGCGGCTGTGAGGCCGAGATACGGAGTAGGCGTTGACAGCGACCCAAAGGCCATAGCGCTGGCTTCAAAGCGTTTCTCTCATCTTCACTTCCGGTGCGCCTGGCCGAATAAGCTGAACCTCGACGAAAAATTCGATTACGTCCTTATCTGCAACACCCTCGGACAGTGGCGCGACATTCAATCCGTGCTGGAAGGTATTGGCCCTTTGACCCACGACGGGACGCGCATCGTAATCACATATTACAATCACCTCTGGGAATGGATTTTGCGGCTCGGCTCGAAGGCAGGTCTTCGAAAACCATATCCGGACCAGAACTGGCTGCCGACGGGGGATATAATCAACCTGCTCAATCTAAGCGACTACGACGTGATTCGCAGCGATTCATATCTGATGATGCCCAAGCGGATTTGGCCTTTAACCACTTTGTTCAATTACATCCTCTCTCTTATGCCGGTTTTCAGGTACTTTAACCTTATCAATCTTATAATAGCGAGACCGAAACCCGTTTGGGGCCGCAATGATGAATTGTCCGTGTCCGTTATCGTTCCCTGCCGCAACGAGCGCGGCAATATCGAGAAAGCCGTAAAGGGGATACCCGATATGGGCCGCGAAACCGAGATAATCTTTGTTGACGGCTCCAGCACGGACGGCACGGCGGAAGAAATAGAAAACCAGATAAAAAAACACCCGCAGCGCCAAATCCGGCTGATACATCAGGGCTCAGGACGCGGCAAAGGGGACGCCGTTAGGAAGGGCTTTGTTGCAGCAACCGGCGATGTGCTGGTCATTCAGGACGCGGACTTGACGGCGCCGCCGGAGGATTTGCCGAAGTTTTACGCCGCACTTCGAGACGGCAAAGGCGAATACATTAACGGCTCTCGCCTCGTCTATCCGATGGAAAAACAGGCGATGCAGTTTTTGAATCTTCTGGCCAACAAGTTCTTCGGGACGCTGTTTACCTGGCTTCTGGGCCAGCGGTTCAGGGACACCTTGTGCGGAACAAAAATGATTCGCAAAAAGGACTATGAGGTCATCGCGGCCAATCGGGCGTATTTCGGCGACTTTGACCCGTTCGGGGACTTCGACCTTATATTCGGGGCGGTCAAGCAGAACCTGAAGGTCATTGAGGTCCCTGTAAGGTATCAGGCCAGAACATACGGAACCACCAATATCAGCAGATTCAGGCACGGGTGGCTTTTGCTGAAGATGAGCTGGATTGCCTTCAAGAAAATCAAATGGCTCGGAAGGGCCGTCTGAATCAGGCGCAAAGGGACTATGCAAACTGCACGGAAAAGTGACCTGCCAAAATTGAAATTACTGCCCAGGCGTGAATACGCCGCGATGGACCGCTATGACCCGCTGCGTTTTTACTACCGGCCCGTAGTGGGCAGATTGTATCGGCGCAGGGTCGAGATGTGTCTGGCCGAATGCAGGGGGGGCAGGCGGATACTGGAGGTCGGTTTCGGCTCGGGTCTGACGTTTATCAATCTGCACGAGCTTTACAGCGAAATTCACGGGCTTGACCTTAAGGCCCCCGCAGCAGAGGTGGCCGAGGTGTTCGCACGCAGAGGGATAAAAACACAACTTCTCAACGGTTCCGTCCTCCAGATGCCTTATGAAAACGGATTCTTCGACACGGTGCTTTTGATTAGTATCCTCGAACACCTCAGGCCGCAACATTTGCAACAGGCCCTTGCAGAGATTCGCAGGGTCTTGCGCCCCGGCGGACAAATGGTGTATGGCGTGCCGGTTGACAGCCCCTTTATGACCGTCGCATTTCGCCTGCTCGGTTACGACATTCGAATGCACCACTTCTCCACGGAAAAAGCTATATACCGTGCCGCGAAGAGCGTTTTTAATGAAGTGCGAATCACACAGATGAAAACTGTGTTTGGGAAGGTTTACGAAATTGGGCATTTTGTAAACAGCAAAACAACACGTTAATTGCGTCGTGTGTTTTGCGTATTGCGTAGTTTTTCTATGGTGGATTGAGCTGATTTATGGGTATGGCCGGCTTGGAAAACGCTGTTTCACAGACAACGGGTAAAAAACAGAAGGTGCTTATATTCATCGTCTGTTTCAACGATGAAAAGTCCATAGAACGGCTGCTGCAGAAAATCCCCGGCGAGATACTCGACGGCAGCCGATTCGATACGGAGATTCTGATTATCGACAACCACTCCTCGGACATGACGTTCTTTGCCGCCTGTGTTTTTGCCGACAGCCGGCCCGATTTGAAACTTGTGATTCTCTACAATCCCAAAAGCAATGGTTACGGTGCAAACCAGAAAATAGGCTTTAGGTATGCAATCGACCACGGCTTCGACGCGATTGTGCTGCTGCACGGGGACAATAGGTATGCGCCCCAGCGCCTGCCGGAGATGCTAAAGCCGATACTCTATAACGGGGTTGACGCGGTGCTCGGCTCCAGGATGATTAACAGATGGACGGCGTTGAAAGACGGGATGCCTCTGTACAAATGGATTAGCAATTGTGCGCTGAGCTTTGTCCAGAATATGATACTTAAGTCCCACCTGTCGGAGTTTCACAGCGGGTATCGCGCTTATCGAGCAAGAGCGCTGGCGTCGGTCCCATTTGAACACAACTCAGACGGTTTCGATTTTGACACGGACATCATCATTCAGCTTCTGGATACGGGGAAGCGTTTTACTGAAGTTGCGGTGCCGACATTTTACGGAAGCGAGCTTGCAGGGGCGCATGGTTTTCAATATGCAATACAGGTCCTGCATTCTTCAATACTATCACGCATTATACGGCTCGGGATTTACTATCACCCCAAGTTCGACTATGAACCGGACACAAACTACAGGTACAAGCCGAAGTTCGGCTATTCAAGCTCTCATCAATATGCATATCAGCAGGTTAGGCAGTATTCGACAGTGATGGACATCGGCTGTGGACCGGGGTTTATGGCTGAGGCGCTGGCAAAGAAGGGCGCCAGGACTGTTTCCGTCGACCGTCAGATTCAGCCGGCGACTCGTCAGCATTCCTGGAAGTGTGTAGAGGTCGACATAGACGAGTATGGCTTCGGCGACGATTTCGGAAAAGTTGACTACATACTTGTGCTGGACATCATCGAACATTTGAAGTCGCCCGAGAGATTATTGGTGTCATTGCGGAAGCGTTATTCACGGGACTGTCCTACTGTGGTGATAACGACGGGTAATATTGCATTTTTGCCTCTGCGCTTGAGCTTGTTGATTGCAGGTTTTCATTATGGACGCAGAGGTGTTCTGGATATGGACCATACTCGCCTGTTTACTTTTTCGTCGCTGGCCAGAACGCTGCAGTTGAATGGATTCGATGTTATAAGCAAAAAGGGGCTGCCTGCGCCGTTTCCCCTGGCGCTTGGCGATGGGCCGCTGGCGAGGTTTATGATACTTATAAATCAGTTTTTGATAAAGATTTCCAAGAGTGTGTTTTCCTATCAGATTGCAATAGTCGCAAGGCCTCTGCCGACGCCGGAGCATCTGCTTGAGGATGCGTTCGAGGCCAGAAGGCAAAAACTTTCCGTCAGAAACAACTCACAAAACGACAGATGATAAAGGTCAAGCCGAAAACCAGGAAACTGAGACATGAAGACAGGGATGTCCTAAAGAAGGGCCGGACGATTTTTCCGCTTGCCCTTCAGGCAAAGACGAAGTTCTTGCTGCCGGCGCTGGTTTTCTGCTGGCCCATTGCGTATCTTTTCAGGAACGTTTTTGTAATAGACGGGCAATACTCCGCCATTACCAACGATTTTCTCCTGCTTTATTACAAGTACAAGCTCTATTTGCTTGCCAGTTTTGCGGAGTTTCATTTTCCGCTATGGTCGCCATCAGAGGCGGCGGGTTTCCCACTTTACACAAATCCGTTTGCCCAGATGTTCTATCCGCTCAACGTGTTTCTTGTGGCCTGGTACAAGATATTGGACGGCTATAACGCTTTGGACCACCAGATATTTACAGTCCTCGGCATCTCGATATTCTCCCTTGGCCTTTTTATGTGGCTGAAGCTGATTAACAAAAACATAAGGGCCGTCCTCTTCGCGGTCCTTGTAATGTCCGTAAGCTACAAGGTCACCGAGATTTTAAGGTTCCCGAACGCCGTTCACACGGCTGCCTGGTATCCCTGGATATTTTATGCTGTTACCGCAACTTTTCTGAGCAAGTCATTACGGGCCGCAGCAGATTACGGATTTTTACTTGCATTTTCTCTGATATGCCTGTGCACGGGCGGCTACCCGTACTACATTTATTACAGTCAGTTTCTTTTCGTGCCTTATCTAATGGTTTTTTTCATAAGGCCGCTGCGGACCCGGCTGATTGGCCCCGAATCAATCAACTGGAAACGCGCCTTACTGACGCTTGCGCTGGCGGGAATGGTCGCTGCTGTTATATGCGGCCCATACATACTCGGCATAAAGCAGCTTATGGACCAGACCGCAGACCGCAGCGGCAAAGATTTCACTTATTCAACATATCATAAGTTCAATCTTGAGGACACAGCCGGGTCGCTGGTATATCCCCCTGCTTCGTGCACCGAAGGGTGGTATTTCTTCAGCGTTACTTGCGTATTAATAATAGCAATTTACCTTTTCGGCAGCCGATTTACACCGCTCGGCGGAGACCAGCCGGGCCGGAACACAGCACTGGCGGACGTCGGCAGTTTATGGGTGAAACTGTTTTTTATCGTCTGGGTCGGGATAATCAGCTACATTAGTTACGGGCAGGAGTCGCGTCTTTTCGTTTTTCTTTGGCAGTATATGCCGGGTTTTTCGAGTTTGCGTGTCTGGAGTCGGATGAACATTATTCTGGTACCGATTCTGGCGTGGCTATTGTCGCTGGCTTACGCGTACTTTGAATCACTGCTTGTCGACAAAATTGATTCGGGCCGGCACAGCCAAAGCGGCCTGGCAGGCGCTGAAAACCGGTCGATGGCATTTTGGCCGATTGTGACGCTGGCAGCGGTTTATGCAGCTATCTTTGCCGTCCAGTTATATATGTATTACAAGGGAATTTTTGATTTCTACTGGACTGAGTACTTCAAGGAGCTAATGCCCCTTCGTATAAAATTTATTACCCGCGGGGCCGTGGGATTTGCCTGTGTTTTTGCATTGATGATTCTTGCCAAACGGATTCGACCCGTGTTAAGGCGTTATCCTGCGATGATGGTGGTTATTCTGCTGGCGGCCGCGGTTTTTGAGCTGCGTCACACCGGGACTCGTATCTGGACGGAGCCCAGAAAATGGTATCCGGAGCGTTACAAGCTCAATATAGCGCAAATAAACGAGCTTTCGTTCAAGTACAGGAGAATCGACCAGGAGTACACCATTTGTCTAAACCCTGTTTTCAGCGCAGGCATCCTTCATAACTGGTATTTTATCCGATATATAAATTTCCTTAAAGCCGCGGAGAACGAACCGCAGGCAAGGAAAGTTCTGCTTGGCGTCACGGATGGAAGAAGAATATTCTTTTCTGAGTCAATTAAGCATCCGACCGTGGAATCATTTTTGCAGGATGCTTTTGCGTGCAGGCAGACAGGCCGGCTTTTGTTTTACAGCGGGGACAAGCTGCGATGGGAAGTCGATGCGCCGAAAGACGGGTACCTGAGTTTTATAGACAACTGGGACTGGGGCTGGAAGGCCTGGGTAGATGAGCAGCCGACGCAAATCGAGCTTTTGTTCGGCACGTTCAAGTCAGTGCGGCTGTCCGCCGGAAGGCACACGGTCAAGTTCCTTTATCAGCCTGGCATCCTGCCTGTTTTTAAACAGAAATCGGAATACGCTAATTCGAAAAACGCTGCGGCGAAATAAACCCCAAGTGAAACTGACGGGCTAAAAACAGTATGGCAATTTTAGATTGGTTGAGGCTTCCAGAAGTCAGGGACATTAAGGACCTTGACGACCCGGCGACGACACTGCTGCACGGGAAGATTTTGCAGCGTAAGACGTTCCTGAAAAAGCTTTACGCGGATTTTTACAGACAGTTCAGGGATGCAGTGAAACAACCGGATAATAAGGTGCTCGTGGAATTAGGCAGCGGCGGCGGATTCATCAAAGAAATAATCCCCAACACCATTACTTCCGATATTCTCAGTATCGACGGAGTCGATAAGGTTTTTTCAGCGACCGATATGCCGTTTGAAGATGAAAGCATCGATGCCTTTTTTATGTTCGACGTGCTGCACCATATTGCTGAGCCGAGGAAGTTTTTCACCGAGGCCGACAGATGTTTAAGGCCTGCAGGCAGGGTGGTTATGATAGAGCCGGCCAATACGCCCTGGGCAAGATTAATTTATAAGAACTTTCATCACGAGCGGTTCGACATGCAGGGCGACTGGCAAGTTGACAAAGGCGGGCCGCTTTCGCAAAGCAATGGCGCTATGCCCTGGATTATTTTTGTCCGCGACAGAGTTATCTTTGAGCGGGATTTTCCGCAACTGAAGATTACAGCGATTCACAACCATACTCCGCTGCGATACCTGTTCAGCGGGGGTTTTAGCGTGCGACAATTAGCGCCCGGCTTTTTATATTCTGCGGTAAAAGCAGTAGAATACCTGCTGACGCCGGCCAACAACCGGCTGGGTATGTTTATGACGGTGATATTCGAAAAGACCAAAGACAATAAACCGGCGACTCAATGAACCCCGTTAGAAAAAATAATTCCAAAGATGCTTTCTTAAACAGCCCGGCGGCTTCTAACGGGGTGAAGATTCTGATGCTGAATTATGAATTTCCGCCGATTGGCGGCGGCGCGGGACAGGCACACCTGGCCATACTCAAACAGTATGCCCGGCGAAATGATATTATAGCGGACGTGCTGACATCGTCGCCGAAGCCCGGTTTCTCAGTGGAAAGGATATCGAATAATATCACCATTTATAAGGTTGGAGTTCACAAGAAGAATCTGCACTACTGGCGCAAGATTGAGGTCATAGAATGGATAGTAAAAGCCGGGGGGCCTTATCGCCGGTTGATAAAGGAAAACCAATATGACCTGGTCCACGCCTTTTTCGGTCTGCCGACTGGTTGGCTGTGTTACAGAACTGCTGAGCGACTGCCATATATCATTTCTCTTCGCGGCTCCGACGTTCCCGGAGAGCATGCCCGGCTGCAGCTCGAATACAAGCTTCTTGGGCCACTGTTGAAACGGATTTGGACCGGGGCGGAAGGACTGGTTGCGTGCAGCGAGGGGCTGAAAAAAAGGGCGCTGGAGTTTTTGCCGTCGGTGAATATCAATGTTATCAATAACGGCGTTGAGCTGGACAGGTTTTATCCTGCCGAGCATAACGAATTATCAAAAGAGCTGAAACTCCTGACTGTCGGACGTTTGTCGGTAACAAAGAGGGTCGAAATGCTCATTGAGGCCGTTGAGATACTAAACAGAAAAAGCAGAAGCGTGCACCTAACAATAGCGGGCGGCGGAGGGATGTTCGAAAGATTACAAAGATTGATTGAGCAAAAGCAACTGAGCAACATCATCAACCTGGCCGGCAGGATAGAAACCGAGCAGATGCCTGACATCTACCGACAGAACAATATATTCGTCAGTGCCAGTATGCAGGAAGGAATGAGCAACGCTATGCTGGAGGCGATGGCATCGGGACTGCCGATTGTAACGACGCGATGCGAAGGCGTGGAGGAGCTGATAATCGACAACGGAGTTGTTGTCGAAGGCGATACCGCAGAGGCGCTGGCTGAGGGCATAAACAGGTTGGCGGAAAACCAGCAGGGCTATAAAACAATGTGTGCGTCGGCCAGACGGCGGGCGGAAAATTTCGGATGGGACAAGGTTGCTGACCAATACCAGCAGCTTTACCGGCGAGTTTGTGGACACAATAAAAGAGATGCTTAAGCAATGAAAACCTTTTGCGTAACGATAGATACCGAGCCGGACTGCGACGTTCACTGGAGGCGTTCGCAGCCGTTGACCTTTAAATCGGTGACATTTGGTATTCCTCATATCCTGCGGCCGATATGGAATAACTTCGCGGTAAAGCCGGTGTATTTTGTGTCGCCTGAGGTCGTGGAAAACGAGCCGTGCTGCCGGGCGATCAGGGATGAAATGAAATTAGGCGCGGAAATCGGGGCACACCTTCACAGTGAATATATTGGGCCGCAGAAGAAGCACGAGGATTTCGCGGGCACATCCAGCAACGAGTTTCCCTGTCACGCATACGATACCGAAATTGAATCGGCTAAAATAAAGAACCTGACGGGGCTGATAGAAAAGAATTTAGGAATCAGGCCCGTTTCCTACAGGGCCGCCAGATACGGCGCGGACATAGACACGATAAAAGCCCTTGAGAAGCTGGGCTACAAAATCGACAGTTCGGTAACGCCGGGGATAAGCTGGAAAAAACAGGGCGGGCCTGACCATTCGCGTGCTCCGAAGCAGCCATACTTCATTTCTCAAACGGATTACTATTCGGCCGGTGACACCTCCATTTTGGAAATCCCTATCACGATTTCGGGAAAGAGGTTTCCGTTTTTGACCGGAAAGTGGATGTATTACCGCTGGCTGAGGCCAACACATATGACCGGCTTTGAGATGAAGCTGCTTGTCAATGAATTTGTGAAAACCTACGACGAGCCGGTGCTGAATATGATGTTTCATTCTATGGAGGTTTTGCCGGGCAAGACGCCCTTTGTAAGAACAAAGCTCGGGCAGAAGATGTATTTAAGCCGGCTGACGGCGATTTTAGGATATATGAAGAAGCTGGGATTTGAAGGTAGGACGCTGGTCGAAACGTATAAAGATATGAAGGTCAAGTAAGCCATTATGTGTGGAATAGCCGGATTTAACTGGAAAGACCAGTCGGCCATTAACGCTATGGCTGACGTGATGAAACACCGAGGCCCTGATGACCGCGGGACTTACCTCGATACAGGTGTTTCTCTGGGACATACACGGCTGTCAATTCTGGATTTGTCCCCGAAGGGACACCAGCCGATGCACTTTGAGAATCTGACCATAGTTTTCAACGGCGAGATATACAATTTTCAGGAAATCCGAAAAGAGCTTGAATCCTTCGGCTACAAATTCAATTCCGGCACCGACACCGAGGTCATTCTGTGCAGCTATCATCGCTGGGGCAGCAAATGCGTCGAGAGATTCAATGGTATGTGGGCGTTTTGCATTTATGACAAAGACAAGCAGACGCTGTTTTTGTCTCGGGACAGGTTCGGGATAAAGCCGGTTTATTACTATTTCGATGGCAGACAATTTATCTTCGCCTCCGAGTTGAAGGCAATCCGAAGGCACGATATTGCGCTTGAGACGGACGTGTCCGGGCTGAATTTTTTCTTCTATCAGAAATACATCGGCGAGGATTTAACGATTTACAAAAACTGCCGAAAACTCAGACCATCGGAAAATCTTCTTTTCGACCTAAAAACAAATAAAATTACCATTTCGAAGTATTACGATTTGGAAAACGAAATAGCCAAAAGAGACGGCATCCCCATCGAAGAACGGCTGGAAATGGCAGAGGAGATACTCCAGGATGCGGTTCTCAAACGGCTGATAGCGGACGTGCCGGTGGGAAGTTTTCTTTCGGGCGGCGTCGATTCGTCGCTAATATCCGCCATAATCAGTAAAAGCAAAAAGGACTTCGACACCTTCTCAATCGGCTTCAAGGACGAGTCATACAACGAGCTGGAGTTTTCCAAAATCGCTGCCGAGCACATCAAAACAGCCCATCACTACGAGTATATGGACGTCAACGAGGACATCATCGAAAAAGTAATCGGCGAGATGGATGAGCCATTCGGCGACTCTTCCGTTTTTCCGACGTATCTTTTGTCGAAGATTACCCGCCATAAAGTTACCGTCTCGCTGTCAGGCGATGGAGGAGACGAGGTCTTCGGCGGATACGATACCTACAGGGCGAATAAACTGGCCCGATATATGCCTGCTTCTCTGGTCAGGTTATCAAGACATCTTATTAATGCTATTCCCCCTTCGGACAAAAAGGTTACGCTTGGCTTTAAAATGAAAAGGTTCGTGCGTGATTTTGGCGCGGGTTGCAACAGACGACACTTGAACTGGATGGGGACATTCGGCGAACAAAACAGGGAAAAACTATTGGCAGACGGTTTTATTCCCGACGAACGGCTTATCGGTTGTAACCACGAAGACACCCTGCTTTCGGTGCAGCTAAACGACATTCACAATTACCTCGCGGAGGACATCCTCAAAAAAGTTGACCTTGCCTCGATGCTGGTTTCTTTGGAGACAAGAGTACCGTATCTGGATTATCGGCTGGTTCCTCTCGTCCTGTCGCTGCCGGAGAGATACAAAATCAGATGGCTGACAACGAAGTGGCTTTTGAAAAAAATAGCGAGCAAATACCTCCCCCGGCAGATAGTGCACAGGAACAAACGCGGCTTTACCGTGCCTGTGAGCGGCTGGGTTAAAACCAGTTCTTTAATCCGTGAGTTTTTGACTGCCCGAAAACACTACGAGGAGGGAGTATTGAATTACGAATATGTAAAACAGATGCTTGATGAGCATATAAATGGCAGAAAGGACAACGCCAGAGAGCTTTGGCTGATTTTTGTGTATAATCGCTGGAGATGCAGAAACCGATGACGGCAGACAAGATAGGTCATAACAGATATTTGAATTATACCTCTGAGTCATACGCCAAACAGGGGATTATGACCTGGCTTTGCCGGATGCCGGCTGACAGGAAACTCGTCCCGGCAATATCACAGATAACGGGTAAACACGTACTGGACGTGGGGCTTGGAACAGGGGATTACACGCGCCTGCTGCTGGATAACAACACCGTCATCGGCGTCGACCAGAATCCACACCTGTGCCGGCTGCCGATTAATGTTCATAAGGGAGACGCGACGGAACTGTCGAAGCTCGTAGGCGATGAAAAATTCGATATAGTGCTATCCACGTGGATGACCGATTATTTCAACGGCGAAAAATTGCAGCAGTTTTTCAACGAAGCAAAGAAGGTGCTTAAGGCCGGCGGCTCGCTGGTGACGACGACGATAAGACCAAACGGATGGGGTCTTATTTATCTGTTTCTGGCAAGATACTGGCGAAAGGTTGACAAGCACGGCTGTGCGAAAAACCGCGTCGTCGAAAAACTCAAAAAAGCCGGCTTTAACGACATCCAACTGATAAACCTCAACTCCTGGCTGGGCATCCCCTGGGCCTGTCTGGTGATTGCAAAATGACAACCGCTAATTCATCAAAACCGCTGCGCGTCTGTTACATAGCGCCGAAGACATACCCGATTTTCAATCCAACCGTGGGCGATTACTTCGGAGGAGCAAATGTTGACCTGTATTACTTAGCCACCGAAATTGCAAAAGACCAGCGATTCGAGTCGAGCTTCATCGTGGCGGACTACGGACAAGCCGATGGCGAGGTCATCGAGGGCGTCAAGCTCTTCACGGCCCTCGACTTCAGCAAAGGGGCTTTGAGCGGCTTTGTGCGGACGTGGAATGCCCTGAAGCGGGCGGACGCGGACATATATATGATGAAATGCGCATCGGCGGGCGTGGCGCTGGTGACGTGGTTCTGTAAATTGCACAAGCGGAAATTTATCTACCGGCTTGCCAGCGCACTTGAAAGCGACGGGACTTTTATAAAACAGAACCCGATTGTGGGAAGGTTGTTCGCCCGGTCGCTGCGACAGGCGACAATGGTCTTTGTCCAAAATGCCGTTGACGCCGAGAATTTGACGAGAACGATGGGCATCTCAGCGCAGGTGATTCCCAACGGTCATCGTCTGCCGCCGATGCAGACACGGAATCGCGATACGATTCTTTGGGTCGGCAGGGACGTTCCAATTAAAAATCCCGAACGGTTTCTCGACCTGGCTAAGGACTTACCGAACGAGCATTTCACTATCGTTTGCCAGACGCCGAATAATGACAGGCACTATGCCGAACTTATCGCACAGGCAGGACAAATCGCGAATTTGCAGTTTATTCGGCACGTGCCCTTTAACCAGATAGATACTTACTTCCAGCGTGCCAAAGTACTCGTCAATACAAGCGACGCAGAGGGTTTTCCGAATACGTTCATTCAGGCCTGCAAATCCAGCACGGCGATTTTGTCTTTCAACGTGAATCCGGACGGCTTTTTAGACGCACACGGCTGTGGTTTGTGTTGTAACGGTGACGCCGCCCGGCTAACATATAATCTTCGTTTTATGCTTGAAAACAATCGCTATGTCGAATTCGGAAGGCAGGCCCGCAGATACGCTGAACAACATCACGACATAACCAAAATCGCGGAGGAGTACAAACGGCTGTTTCAAAACCTGTTTTAATCGGCCCGTTGACAGAGAAATATGACCGAAAGATTCGCGTTCGGAGAAAACTGGCAAAATTTCTCCAGACAAATTACCTGTGAGAATTACCTCAGCGCAAAACGCTCGCTCGAAGAGCTCGTCGGAAATCTCGCCGGCAAAACTGTCCTCGACGTCGGCTGCGGCAGCGGACTGTTCTCCATAGCCGCAAGCGGCTTAGGCGCGAAAAAGGTCGTCGCCTTTGACTTTGACCCGCAATGCGTTACTACCGCCCAAAACCTGCTCAAGACCGTCTTTCAATGGGACCCAAAAATAAAAGGGGACGCGATTGAATTTTCGGTCAATTCGATACTCAACGAGGACCTCGCTATTGGGCCGTTCGACGTGGTTTATAGCTGGGGGGTGCTTCACCATACGGGCGATATGTATAAGGCATTCGAGGCCTCCGGCAAACTCGTGGCCAAAAACGGACTTTTGGCAGTAGCAATTTATAACAAGCACTGGACCTCGCCTGTTTGGAAGCTGATAAAGCGCACATACATTAAAAGTCCCGCAATCATCAGAAAAATCCTCGTCTGGCTGGTCTTTATTGTTAAAATCCCTGCCGTATTGATAATATCCCGGCGAAACCCTTTCAGCAAAGAAAGAGGAATGAGCTACTTCACCGACATCGTGGACTGGGTGGGCGGTTATCCATACGAGTATGCAACACCGGCTGGAGTGACGCAGTTTTTCGAACAGCGCGGCTTTAAGCTGAAAAAGCTCGTAAAAACAAAAGGATTCACAGGTTGCAACGAATTTGTTTTTGAAAGAATAGCGTAAATGTGCGGGATTCTCGGCTTCAACTGGGAAGATGAAAAAAAGATAAAGGCGCTCGCTGAGCTGCTTCAACATCGCGGCCCGGAGCAGGAGGGCTTTCACGTCCGAGACGGGATTTCGATAGGTCACAAGCGGCTGAAGATTATCGACCTTTCGGAAAAGGGCAGGCAGCCGATGTATAACGAGGATGGCTCCATCTGCGTGACCTTCAACGGCGAGATATTCAATTTCCCCGAAATCAGGCCTAAGCTCGAAAAACAGGGTCACATCTTCAAATCCAATACCGATACCGAGGTGCTTGTTCACGGCTACGAGCAGTGGGGAACCGACTTATTAGAACACCTCAACGGCCAGTTCGCGTTCTGTATCTTCGACAAAAAACGCAACCTGCTCTTCCTCGCCAGAGACCGCCTCGGCATCAAACCACTGTATTATTACTGCGATGATGAAAGATTCATATTCGGGTCGGAGCTGAAGGTCTTTTTGAAAAGCGATATTAACAAACAGATAAGCCAAAGCGCGATGGACTATTATATGCTGTTCGGAAACACGCCTTTTGACCGATCCATTCTCGAAGGCGTAAAGAAACTGCCAGCCGCCTGTTTTCTGGTTTACGATTTGTCGGCGAGGAAAATCAAAGAGAGCCGCCGATACTGGACTTTTTCATTCGAGCCACAGCTTGACTGCGGCCAAGAAGAGATAGAAAAGCAAATCGTCGAGCGGCTCGACAAGGCAGTCAGGATGCAGATGATATCCGACGTGCCACTCGGCGCGTTTTTATCCGGCGGATTAGACAGCTCCATCCTTGTTTCGATTATGAGCAAGTATGCCAAGGACCTCAACACCTTTTCGATAAGATTCGACCGACCGGATTTCAACGAGTCCCATTACGCCAAGATTGTGTCCGACAAGTTCAAGACCCGCCATTTCGAAATAAGTTTCAACGCCAACAACGTCAGAGAGCTTATAAACGAACTTCCATACTATTACGACGACCCCTTCGGCGACCCTTCTATGGTCCCGACCTGCTTAGTCAGTCGCGTGGCCAGACAGCACGTTACGGTATCGTTATCAGGCACGGGTGGCGACGAGATATTCGGAGGATACTGGCATTATAACGATTACGTCCTGATGAAATTTCTCAACAATCTGCCTATGCCGATAAAACGCTTTCTCGATTATTCGACAGCGGCGGCAAATCTCATCGTCAGGAGAGACAAGCCCAACAAGCTACGCGGATTCTTAGGCAAAAAAGAAGACCCCGTTACGCTGTATCTGCGGCTGTTCAGCTATATGTTCAGGACAAAGGAAGAGTCCACCGACAAGCTGCTGCCATATAAGTATATCGGAAAGCATTTCGTCTATCCCGACGACATTAATAACGCGATGAACTGCGACCTGAACGAGTATCTTCCCGACGACCTGCTTGTAAAGGAAGACAGGGCCTCGATGGCCGTAACGCTGGAGGCCCGAGTGCCTTTTCTCGACCATACGCTCGTGGAGTTCGCGGCGAGGATTCCTCCGGGATTAAAAATCAAAATGGGACAAAAGAAATATATTCTCAAAAGGGCCTTCCGAAACATTTTGCCGAGGGAAATCGTTTATCGTAAAAAGCAGGGTTTTGGCGTCCCGATGATACACTATTTCAGGAACGAGCTGAGGGACTTCGCATACAACGAGATTTTTGGCTTCGACCTGCTGGATTACTATGATAAAGACCTGCTCAGGATTTACTGGGACCGGCACCAGAGGAAAAAAGGCGACTACTACCGCATCTTCTGGAGTATTATAATGTTCAATCTGTGGTTCAAACGATGGATGATATGACAAGACAATATGTCAGAGAGCTTCGGTATGTTTAACTGGCGCATAGTTCTATTGCGGATGACCGCACACATCCTGGGACGCAAGATGTTTAAGCATCTCGATTTTCTCAAAAAGATAGAGAACGAAACCCCTGAGACATTCGCCCGGTACCAGGAGGAAAAACTAAGCAAGCTTCTAATTCATTCATATATGAATGTCCCTTACTATCGCAAAGTATTAGACGAGGCAGCCGTAATCAGAGAAGGGAAAGTATGCCTCGAAAACTTTCAGCATATCCCTGTTTTGACCAAGGACATAATCAGACGAGAGGGAGAAAACCTGTATTCGAGGGACCACACAAAACGTTCGTCGTATCCTAATTCCTCCGGCGGCTCCACCGGCGAGCCGGTCCGTTTTATCCAGGACCGGCATTACAAGGACTGGAGTCTTGCATGTGCATTTTATCTCAACACTATGGCAGGCAAGGATGTCGGCGAACCGGAACTAAAGCTCTGGGGCTCCGAACGCGACATACTAAAGGGCTCAGAGAAGCTTTCGACCAAAATCGACCGCTGGCTGTTCAACGTCGAGATGCTCAACAGTTTCCTGATGACCGAGGAAAACATCGGAGATTACGTCCGCAAATGGAACAGGATTAAACCGAAACTGGTCAACGCCTATACCAGCTCTATATACGATTTCGCCAGACATATTAAAACTGCTCAAATCAAGATATTTCGACCGCAGGTTATAATCTGCTCGGCTGAGACACTTACCCCGGATGTCAGGAATTTTATCGAGGAAACATTTGGATGCCCTGCATTAAACCATTATGGTTCCCGTGACGGAGGTATGATTGCCTGTGAGTGCCTCAAAAAAGAGGGGCTGCACACTTTCCCGATTAACACCAAGATTGAAATTCTCGATGACCGCTTAAAGCCCTGCCAGCCGGGGCAAATGGGCAATGTTTATGTTACCACTCTCGATAATTTTTCTATGCCCCTCATAAGGTATAGCATCGGTGATATGGCGATTCCTGCGAAAACCCCAAAATGTTCCTGCGGCAGAGGCACGCCTCTCATTGAAACCGTTGTTGGAAGGCATATCGAAGTCTTTAAAACCAGGGATGGGAAGGTTGTGCCGGGAGAGTTTTTCATCCATTTCGTCGGGGTTGTTTACAATAAGGGTATCGTAAAGAAATTTCAGGTTATTCAAAAAAAATATGATTATATCCTCATAAAAGCGGTCATTCTTGATAATCAGAAATTTGCGGAAACCATACCCGCTCTGGTCGATTCAATCAGAAAAGTAATGGGGCAGGATTGCAAAGTAGAATTTGAATACGTCGATGATATCCCGCCCACCAAAAGCGGGAAATATTTATACACCATCAGTGAATTGTGACCTGCGCGGTTATTTTAGCTCGATGTGTCCGAGCCACCCTTGCGAAGGAATAAAATCCTCGCCGTACTTCCCATAGACAGTTTCTATTCCCTCGTTTCCATCGCCGGCTATTGCTATATTCCCAATCTTACCCCGAAAAAGATCGTATTCCCCTGCCCCCATCGCATATCTGAATTGCGATGCGCAGGTCTTTCATATATATTCCTTGTCCCACAATGCCGATTGCGAAAAATCATCCTCTCAGTTCGATATGTTCTTTCCAGCCATCCGGCGGAATGAAATCTTTTCCATGCAATCTCGCTGTTTCAGCAAATGAATACGTTTTGCCATTTGCGCACACTTTTAGTTCTTCCGCGGTATGGCGAATGAGCGGATAGCTGTAATCAGACTCCAAACCGTATCGGAGCAGAGCTATTTTCTGCCAATCGAAACGCATAAGCGCCGCATGTGCCATATCAGCAAACAATGACGAGCTGGCAAATGTAACGGCTCCCAGATGTATCGGTTCGGGAGCCAGCGGTCCGTTATGCTGACCGGCTATAATGCCGTCAGTGAGCGAATAGACGCATCTTACCGGAGTCGATGACATTGAGCCATCAATTTTGCCGTACATCGCAATTCGATTCAAGTCAAGCGCCATTCGCCATACGGTATCATTGCCATACCAGCTTCCCTCCAGCGATTTATTCACATGCGGAGATATAATCCACTGTAATCCGATTAATCCATTTACACAAAACCGCCAGAACGAACGATCCAGCTTGTTAATGCGGGTATTGCTTATATCGAGAAGCGATTCTGCAAGACGCTTGAGAATAAATCTGCCCTCATAGCAATCGCCGCCTTGTGCAGAGCCGCCGATTCGGTGATGCGGCAAATAGCCTTTGTTTCCATTGATTCCGACAAGATTTTTAACCGCTGCCGTTATACCGGCTTTCCTGTGAGCTTTCAATTTAGGCAAATTGATGATAACATCGGCCTCAAACGGTTCTTTTGCGAGTAAATACTGATGGCGGCCGGGCCGGTGTGTCGAAGCAAGCGCCTGTGGATCGTAGTCGGTGTTTCTGAAGATTCCTGCCGATTCAGAGATAGGCTCCAGCAAACTATCGTGTCCCAAATCAAACATAACGAAGTTTTCCAACCCACGTCTGTTAGAATCAACTTTACCATATTTATCTACGACATCTCTTCTGAAATCAATAATCTCTACCGGACAAGAGTTGTTTATATCGCTTGTTTTCAGCCAGTCTAAATTAGGCAGTTCTTCAAACCTTGTGGATTGTATTGGCGCATCTCCGATAATTACCCGCGATGGCTTTGCGGCAAACACTTCTTTTAGTGCCGCCTTAATAAAAAAAGGGTGGGTGACCATACAATCCATCCCGCAACCTCTTTGATTGTAGTGAAGTACCCAGTTTGGTTTTAAAAGCACACTCATCCCCGGCTCTATAATATCTGCCAGCGGGATGTCAGGGTTCTTGCGGCCTAAGCCGCCCTCTCTCATTGCTTTTTTTATGAGTCGCGAAAGCAATGCCGTATCATGATAAGGTGAACTTGTTCCAAAGGCATCCTTATCGGTGAGAGCTAATCCAACACGGGTTTCATCCATTGTAACCATACTACCCCTCAAGAAGCACTTTCATTATTGCCACTTTGGCTATCGTAAACCTTTCAACCATAGAACCTTATATAATACTCCCTTTCGGTGGTAGATTGTTCAAGAAAATTCCTCTTCAGGCCAGACCCCAAATATGCCGCAAATACGGGGCTTTTCGCAAATTTTCGATTACCGCCGCTGGCTCTGGTCCGTTGACCGGCGATAGAATTTGGAGTATCTTGAATCGAACTATGACAGATAATTCTATAGATGCCTCTAAACGGCAAATCAGGGTATGTTTCGTGTCCCTAGATATATATCCGCTGCTAAACCCTAAAGCCCCCGGCGTGCAGGGCGGCTCCGAAGTTGACTTTTATATGCTTGCCACCGAGTTGGCAAAAGACCGGCGGTTCCGCGTAAGCGTCGTTACAGGCGACTTCGGACAAGCCGACGTTGAAACGATGGGCAATATCACCATTTTCAAGGCAGCCGACATTCAAAGAAAGCCCCTTACGGGCATGGTGGCTTTGTGGAAGGCGATGCGCCTGGCGGATGCCGACATCTATTTCAAAAAAGGCGCCGCCTTTACGACCGACCTTGTCGCGTTGTTCTGTCGGCTTCATCACAAAATCTTCTTCCTGCGAACTGGCACCGACTATGAATGTAATGGCTCATATCTGCGAGAATTCCCGCTGAAAGGGCGGACATATTTGTGGTCGCTCAGACAGGCAAAACGTGTTTTCGTCCAGAAAACAGCCGATTCCCCCAAGCTGCTGCAAACCACCGGTGTAAACGCAATCGCAGTTCCAAACGGCCACCGTATTAACGACTTACAGGATGCCTTGCGGGATTGCATACTCTGGGTCGGACGCACCGACGTTCTTAAGCAGCCCGAACTTTTTATTCGTCTCGCCAAGGAAATCCCATCTGAGCAGTTTGTGATGATTTGCCAGAAGGCAAAGGGAGATGCGCACTATGACGAACTGGTTCGTCTGGCCGCCGGCGTCGATAACCTGAAGTTCATCGAATATGTGCCTTTTCAGGAAATTGACCGTTACTTTCAGCGTGCAAAAGTCCTCGTGAATACCAGCAGCGCCGAGGGTTTCCCCAACACCTTCATTCAGGCGGGCAAGTGCGGCACGGCCATATTGACACTGAATACCAACCCCGACGGTTTTTTAGACAGGTTCAACTGCGGCCTGTGCGCCAACGGTGACTGGGACAAGTTTGTTGATTCACTTAAACGCCTGCTCCGCGAAAACCGGCATATTGAAATGGGCAAAAATGCAAGAAAGTATGTGGAAGAAACCCACGACATCAGTAAAATCGTCGAGCAGTACAAAAAGTGCTTGATGAACGCTCTGACGGACAGGGCGAAATAATCCTATTTTTTCTTCACACCTATAAATATCAGGTACGGACTGAAGAAGCTGCTTTCAGCTCCCTTGTCCCCGAACAAACGTGGAAACGCTGCATTAAAAATCGCCTGCCACATTTTGCAGAAACCGAGCAGAAAACGAAGAGGCGAGCCCTCCGGGGTATTGAACACGCCAAAGTCAAATGTGCCGAAGTAATCGCAGAGCTTACATTCCATAAGTTCCGCGTTAAAAAGCCAACGGAATTCTTTCTTCCGCATTATAGTCATATTGTGCATCGGCAGGACTTTTCTGTTAAAAACATAGCCGAGAAAATAGTTAATCCCTCGCAAGTTCGGGATAATAACGACAAGGTGCCCCCCTTTCGCCAACACGTTGATATGTCCTCGGATAACGTCCTCTACATTGGTGAAATGTTCGATGAATCCGCTTGACAGGACGATGTCAAAATATCCCCTGTACTTGTCTTGGAACTCCGGAGAGAAAAAATCCGCCTGAATTACATTGGAAGGGTTGATATTGTGCTCTATGAATTTCCTTCGGTTCAGCTCGGCGCCTGGTTGCGAGTACTCAACGCCGTAAGGAATATAACCGAATGTTTCTTTCAATCTGACCAGCGTATCGCCGGGGGCACTGCCAACCTCTAATACTTTCAGTCCTTTTTGCTTGGGGAGGTGCCTAGGGAGTATAACGTCCCACAACAAGTAATCAGAATAGTAGCGTAAGCACCTCTCTCCCAGAATACTTTTCGCCAAGAGATGAAGTTTCTTACTCGGCAAACCCGTCTTGCGGTCCGACGCCTGATGAATATGCACTAAGTCCCAGTAGCTTCTGTCGCTCAACCTATTCATTAGCGATAAGCATCCTCAAACGTATGTTCATGATATGCATATCTGTATCTTTGAGAACCCTCAAGTTCGACATTGCGTAGAGATGCCCATTAACCGCTTCATTTTAAACTGATAATAGCACTCATATACAACTGTTACCAAGAGGTAAGAAACAACGGTTCCAACAGCGGCGCCATAAAAACCCCACAAACGTATCAAGGCCACGTTTAAGGCAACCTTTATTATCATATGTGCAACATTTGTTGCCTGAGAGAACCTGTAAAGCTCCAACGAATTCAGAAGCGGAATATAAAAAGTGTTGTAAAGAACCATCACGCAGCCGACCAGTAAAATCCTTAGAATTAATACCGACTCGTGATAAGAGTCAGGATAAACGACTTTGAAGAAAAGCGGGCACACAACGAAGGCCACTGCCAGCAGAACAATCCCGAAAAGCAATATCCGAGGTCTTTTCCTGAAAAGATATTCCCGAATCCTGTCGCTGTCTTTGATGTTCTCAGATACGAACGGCAGAAAATAGCTGTTCAGGATATAAATAAGCGATACTACGCCGTTAAATATCGAGTATGCAAGCCCGTACTGGCCTATGTCGGCAATCGGCACGCTGAATATTTTCAGGATGATGTTGTCGCTCCAGTCAATGAAGTAGGTCGCCATCGCGCCAATGAATACCCACTTGGTGAAATTGAACATCTGGCGGAAGCGATCGAGGTCGAAGCGAAACGGCAACAGCGCCCTGATATCAATAGCCCTTGCAAAGACAATCAAAACGGCAGTCCCGGAAATAAAATAGGCCCCGAATACCGTCCGAATATTCAGCCTGCCTGCCAGACATATCGCAATGACAAGACCAAGATTGATTGTGCCGTATGTGAATTCAGCCAGCGAGCTTTTTACCCTCTCGCCCATCGCAAGGAACAGATTGCAAACAAAGGAACTTAACGCGATTCCCAAAAACCCGAATGATACATAGATTAAATCCCGAACCGTTATCTCCGCGAAGCTGCAAATAGAACGATTGAATATGATAGTTACAACCGTAAACACAATTATGCCAAGAACAAAAAATACGGATTGTATTGAAAAGGACTTATTGACTTTGCCGGTTTCGGCCCTTTCTCTGCTTGCATAGACTACAAACGGAACCTGCGGGGCGGTAACGAGCATAGTCACAAAGAAAAACACTACCAGCTTTGCCAGAGTATATGTCCCGAACATATCCTCAGAAAAAAACCCCGCGATAACCAGGGGCGTTATTAAACTCAGGGCCTTGAGAAATCCGAATTGAAAAAGGGTCTTGCCCTCCCTTATCTCGTTTTTAATGTCTCGAAGCATAGATCTATGTTAAGTTAACCGCACAAGAGTTCACCAGACCCGGAATTTCCGCGCCAGAATCGTCGCCTCATTTTTAATATCGGCTGCAAATGGATCGTCTATAGTATATTTGCTTTCGCTGATGGGCCGGACTTTTTTCAGTACCGCATCCGCCATCTCGGCTATCCTGTCCATCTCCGCAGCACCCATACCGTTTTTTGTGACGATTGGCGTGCCGATTCGAATACCGCTGGTTACGCCCGGCTTGTCATCATAAGGCAAAAGCATCCTGTCAACAACTATGCCGCAATCCTCGAGGCATTTTTGGGCGGACATTCCCGTGAGGCCTTTCGATAAACACGACACATTTACGAGCATCAGGTGATTATCCGTCCCGCCTGTTAAACAATTATATCCCTTTTGCAGCAGATTTTCGGCTAACCGTTTCGCGTTTTCAACAACCTTGAACTGCCTTGATTTATACTCGTTTGACATCGCTTCTTTGAAAAAGACCGCCTTTGCCGCGATATTGTTGAAATACGGCGTCCCCTGAATGCCGGGAAAGGTTGTTTTCTCGATTTGCTGCCACAGGATAACGTCCCTGCCGCCGACATGAATTTTTAGATTATAATCCTTGCCCGATAGTATCAGGCCTCCCCTCGGCCCGCCGGGTTTGTAGGTGCTGGTGGTCGTAACATGCGCATAATCAACAGGTGAGGGGTGCACACCGGCGATTATCAGCGCCGAGACGTGAGAAATGTCAGCAAGCAACAGTGCACCGACTTCATCGGCTATCTGCCTGAACTTCGCGAAGTCGATAATTCGCGGATATGCGCTCGCGCCGCAGATAATCAGCTTCGGCCTGAATCGGCGTGCCTGCTTTCGTATCTGGTCATAGTCGAGAAGAAAGGTTTCCCGGTCAACGTGGTAACTATCAATCTCGAAGAATTTGGCGGTTAC
Source organism: Planctomycetota bacterium (assembly GCA_043811995.1). GTDB lineage: Bacteria > Planctomycetota > Phycisphaerae > Sedimentisphaerales > Anaerobacaceae > Fen-1362. The sequence continues at coordinate 39,437 of JBDRMP010000080.1, read as the reverse complement.
GGAATCCACCGAGCCGTGGGAAAAATGCCCGCCGTGGCTTGTCGCCATACTTAGTATTTTGTCGTCCGGCTCAAGCAAAGCTGTTATGACGATTTGGTTTGCGGTTGTGCCGGAGTGCGGCTGAACATTAGCATAATTGACTCCGAATACCTGTCTGGCCCGCTCGATGGCCAACTGCTCGATATCGTCAATCACGGCGCTACCGCCGTGCAATCGGGCATCGGGGAAACCCTCGCTGGTCTTATTTTGAACGATTGAGCCAAGCGCCGCCAAAACCGCCCGCGAACACTGGTTTTCCGCTGCCAGAAGCTGTATGGTATTATGCAAACGCTCGAATTCGCCGGCTATCAGCTTGTGGATTTCAGGGTCGGATTTTGCCAGTTCGGTTTGTAAGCCGTTGTGATACGCCTCTGATGAAATTTTATTCGTAATCACCTTTTCCCTTTTTCTGTGTAATCTGTGAAATCTGTGGCTTATTTTATCCGAAAATAATACGCACGATATCATTAAAAGTCACATACAGCAAAAGTGCACCGACAAATCCCCAGCCCGCGTATGCAATTATCTCCTGTGTGCGCATACTCAAAGCCGAACCCTTGATTTTCTCGACCAGCAGCAGCAGCGTCAGCCCGCCATCGAGAGGCGGCAAAGGAAGAAAGTTAAGCACCGCTATCGAAGCGCTTATCAGGCCAAGGAAATAAACATAATAAATAAACGGCTGGTCGGCGACGATACGATAGCTGAACGCCAGTATTCCGACCGGCCCCATCAGCTCCTTAGGGCTGAGAAGCCCTCCAATCAGTCGCTGCAAAGTGATATATGTCTGAATGATAAATATTTTCGTTCTTTTGTACCCCATTATTACGGCGTCTATCGGCCCCTTCGCCTTATACACCCGCTCCAGTTGCTTGAACGGCACCATCTGCCTGGGTGTCGCCTGAACCTCGGCAATCCGCTCATCTTTTCCCACCTCAATGGCGGTATCACCCGCATTTTGCTCGTCAATCCGCCAGTCAATCGTAATTCGCTGTCCGGCGTTTTTCTTAAGCTCTCTGGTAACGTCATAAAAACTCGATACATCAACGCCATCGACCGCGGTTATAGTCGCGCCCCGTGGTATCGCCAGCGCCTCCGGCCGCTGCGGCGTTGCTATCGTCCTGGCAACAACCGGATGCTCCACATCAAGCATAGGGGCTATCCCAATAATAACGTTATTGGGGTCTTTCTCTTTGGGCAGGTTTACCACTACCGTCAATCGTCGCTGCACCCCGTTGGACTTGCTGCGAATTACGGTTACATCAATCGGTTTACCAACATACTCTTTGGTCAGCTTCCTCATCTCATCATATGTAGGATAATTCGCGTCGGCCAGACCAACAATAATGTCTCCTGCCTCGAGCTTCTGTTTCTTATCCGACAGCCCGAACAATCCCAGCAGCCACCGTCCGATTCCGTCCTGCTCATTTAAGCCCTCAATACGCATCCGAGGCACCATTCCGCATATTTGCGCAAGGTCGTCCGCCGCCTGCGACCAGGGCTGCCTCGTAGGTGTAAAACTCAATTCCAGCTGACCTTCAACCAGTTGTGTCTCGCCTGATGACCGATGACGCTGAGCCAACAACACAACGTTCGGCTCAAATGTGCCCTGTAAAATCTGTTCAAATTGCCAGTGACTGTTGACATCAACGCCCTCTACCGCCTTAACGCGGTCGCCCGGCATCAGACCAATTGTTTTCTTGAGAAAATTGGCGTCTTCAGAAAAAAGCTTTGCTATCGTTAAAGAATACGCCCTTTCAATTCCGAATTCCCTGAACTTGCCCCCCGGCAGTTGCCCTGCCACCACCTTCACATTCTCAATAGTTCCGTCCTCGCGGCGGATTTTCATCGGCACCGCTTCGTCTTTACCGGAAAGCACCCCTGCCATCATAACGTCGCTGAAATCCAGACGACCGTCTTCGCCGGCAATCTCGATGACCTCATCTCCGGGCCGAATCCCCGCCTGCTGCGCAGCTGAACCAGGCACTACTCCACCTGCTATTGGTGCAGGCAGCCCTACACCAACAAGAAAAACTATCATGTAAACTATCGCTGCGCTTATCACGTTAAATGTCACGCCCGCCGCAAGAACCGCCGCACGAACAAGAGCGGGCTTGTTGGCAAACGACCTCGGGTCCTTGTTTTCCTTTACCGGCCCCACGTCATCCTGCCCCAGCATCTTCACGAAACCGCCAAAGGGAATAAGGCCTATGCGATACTCAGTGTCTCCCGGCAGAATCTTCTTACCGATTGTTATACTGAATAATCCCTCATCGCCGTCGCCGTTTTGTTTGTCCTCTTTACGGAACATCTCCGGCAGGACGCGTAGCCGCCAGCCGCGGTCGGCCTTTTTTATGCCCAGCAAAGTTGGAGGCATAAATATCGAAAACGCCTCCACCTTTATACCGCAGAGCTTGGCAACCACAAAATGCCCGAACTCGTGAACCAGAATCACCGCACCGAAGCCCAGTAGCACAAGCAGTATATTTTTTGTGGTCTCGATATTGCGAATAATAAGGACGATTACTGCTGCAACGACCGCAATCAGTAAAATCACCCGTGAACTCCGGCTGGCCGGCGCTAGCGGTGCTGATGGTTTTTCAGACATTCCAATACCTCTTTCTTTGCCCGGGCATCCGCTTCCAACAGCTCGGCGAGCGAGGCATCGGTCCTCGCGTCGCAGCCATCAAGACAGTGCCGGACAAGCTCGACAATATTTCCAAATTTTATTCTGCCCGCAAGAAATTGCTCTACGGCGGCTTCATTGGCTGCGTTGAACGTGGCGGCCGACGTGCCGCCCGTTCGGGCAACCTCAAGTCCCATCTCAATCGCGGGAAAAACCTTCAGGTTTGGCCTCTCGAAAGTCAGCGTCCTCAGCCGGTCAAGTTGGAGCTTCTTTGCACAGCCCGCCAAACGCCGCGGATACGTCAGAGCATACTGAATCGGAAGAGACATATCAGGCACGCCCATCTGCGCAATCACCGAACCATCCACGAATTCCACCAATGAATGAACTATCGACTCAGGATGAACGAGCACTTCAATTTTCTCTACAGGCGTGTCAAAAAGCCAGCGGGCCTCAATCACCTCCAGTGACTTGTTCATCATCGTTGCAGAATCGACGGTAATCTTCGGCCCCATACGCCACACGGGATGCGCCATTACTTGTTCAATTGTAGCGTTCTCGATATCCTCAGTTGTTGACCGCCTGAATGGCCCGCCCGAAGTCGTCAGTACAATCTTAGCTACTTCTTCACGCCTGCCCGCCTGCAACGCCTGAAAAATAGCCGAATGCTCGCTGTCAATGGGCAATAATTCGGCGCCGTATTTCTTCGCTTCAGCGGTAATCAGCTTGCCTGCTATGACAAGCGGCTCTTTATTGGCTATAGCCACCCTTTTGCCCTTACAAACCGCCGCCAAAACCGCAGGAAGACCCGCAACTCCCACAACAGCCGCGACTACCGTATCAACGTCGTCAAGCTCCGCGACCTTCGTCAATCCCTCCGCGCCGGCAAAAATCTCCACATCCAGACCTTCAATGAGCCGACGAAACTGCTCCGCACAATCGGCATCCGCAACCGCAACGAATTTTGGCCTATAACGCCTGACTTGCTCAGCCAGCAGTTTGATATTGCTGTGCCCGCTCAGCGCTACTACTTCAAATGACTGCTCTTTCTCGTTGAGAGATGAGTTCAGGCCGTCGATTACCCGAAGGGCAGTCGTCCCAATCGAACCCGTCGAACCCAATATGGCTATGCGTCTGTGCATAAAAAATGGCGTCTCGAAAGACGCCATTATATACGCACACCTGCAAAAAACCAACCCGCAACCAAGTTCATCCCCTGCGGGCTTGACAGAGCGGGGCCAAAAAGGTTCTAATATGGACCCATCAGGGCGATTAGCTCAGCTGGTTAGAGCGCACGGATCACACCCGTGAGGTCACAGGTTCGAACCCTGTATCGCCCATTTGGCCAGATTTGCTTGGGGGGAAATAGAAATGCAAGCCCCCAGGTTCATCCTGGGGGCTTACAGCGGGCGATGGGATTCGAACCCACGGCATTCGGCTTGGGAAGCCGACATTCTACCACTGAATTACGCCCGCAATATCACTGAATAGCTATTATACCGCCAATGGAGGGAAGGAGCAAGTCGTTGACTAATCGAGCGGCAAATTTTAGAATCCTCTGATTACCAATAATCAATAGGAATCTTTGATGGCCAAAGAAATCAGATTGCCGAAATTCGGCGACACAATGGAAGAAGGAACGATTGTCGCTTGCTTGGTCAAACTCGGCGACCACGTCAAAAGCGGCGACTCGCTTTTTGATGTCGAAACCGACAAGGCAACACTGGAGATGGAGTCGCCCGTGGATGGTTACGTAAAACATATAATAGTCAAGGTGGGGCAGACCTATCGAGTCGGGACGCCGTTGCTGATATTAGGCGAAAAGGACGAACAGCTCAGCGACGACCTTGTGCTGTCGCTTAGTAAAAAAGTTACCCCGGCAACATCCGCACCGTCAACCGCTACCGAAGGGCAAAAACCAGCACTTATTGTCCCATCGTCTGAAACCGTCTCGTTAGAGGGATTAAAACTCGGCCGGCGAATACCCATAACGCGATTTCACAAACTAACCAGCCAGAAAATGCTCCGGTCAAAGCAGGACATCCCCTGTTTCTATCTGAACGTCAGGGCAGATGTTACCGACTTAGTTGGCTACAGGGCCAAACTTAATCAGACCGGCACTGTCAAAATTGCGTATCACGACCTTATCATCAAGGTAGTCGCAATGGGGTTGGAGAGGTTCCCCATAATGACAGGCCGGCTCGAAGGGGATAACATAAAGCTGGCCGGCTCGATTGGCGTCGGGCTTGCGATTGCCGTGCAGGAGGGTTTAGTTGCGCCGATAATTAAGGATGCGGACGAAAAAACGGTCGTCGAGATAGCACGTTACAGCCAGGCCCTTGCCGACAAGGCCCGGGATAACCTGCTTAAACCGGAGGACCTCGAAGGCGGCTGCATAACAGTCAGCAATCTCGGGGCGCTCGGAATCGACTCGTTTATACCGATTGTCGTTCCCGGCCAGTGCTCAATATTAGGCATCGGGCGGATAAAGGACGTTTGCGTCCCCGATGACCATAATATCATCGTCCGCAAGATTATGAATATGACGCTGTCGGTTGACCACAAGGTCGCAAACGGCGCATACGCCGCCCAGTTCCTTGACTTTGTAAAAAAGACCCTTGAAGACCCGGCTAACTTCAGGTGATACACGGCTTTCTACCCCTTTATCAGCCCTGAAAACCGGCCTCAAACCCACTCATCAGTATAGCCCCCCATATCCAGTATGTCCCTGAAATGGTTATAAATCTTGACCTGTGATACTGTTAACACGGATTTTTATCGGCTGGTCCCATAAAAAGATAAAGTTTTCTGCACACTTGTGCCGAAAAAACCTGTGGGCAATTTACTGCCTTTTAATACTGATAGAAAGGACTTTATCACAAGAGCCAGACCTGAACTTTTTATGCTTTGAGGCCCGGATAACAATGAGGACAATAGCTGTTGTCAATCAAAAAGGCGGAGTGGGCAAAACCACCGTTTCAATCAACCTCGCAAGCGCGCTTGCCGAGCAGGACCAGAAAACGCTGCTGGTCGATATGGACTCGCAGTCGCATTGCGCGGTCGGGCTGGCGGTTCCCGAGGAGCAAATCGAGCAGAGCATTTATGACGTGCTCATCAGCTTCAGCAGGGATGAGCCGATGCGGCTCGGGGAGGTGCTGTGGGAAATCAACGACAAGCTCGAGCTTGCGCCCGCGAGCATCGACCTTTCGGCCTTCGAGCAGCAAATGGCGGGTATGCCCGAACGGGAGGACTGCCTCAAGAAAGCCCTCGATACCGCCAAAGACCAATACGACTTCGTCGTCGTCGATTGCCCCCCTGCGGTGGGCCTGCTTACTTTCAACGCCCTGCGGGCGGCCACGGACGTCATCGTGCCCGTAGAAACCGGCTATTTTTCTCTGCACGGCCTGAGCAAACAGCTCGAAACTCTCGCGGTCCTGTGCCAGCGGTGCAGTCAGAACGTCAACGTCAGGGTGCTGGCGAGTATGTATGACATCCGCACAAAAATGGCACGGGAGATTCTGTCCGAGCTGCGTTCGCATTTCGGCGACAAGATGTTCAAGACGGTGGTCAATTTCAACACGAAACTCAAAGAAGCGGCTTCGTTCGGCCAGCCGATTGGGGAATATGACCCCGCAAGCAAAGGGCATAACGATTTCCAGACCCTCGTGAAGGAGATTTTACAGATTCAGCCCGAAAAACAGCGCCGGCAGATTATCGAATCGCTGTCGGATAAGCTGGAGGCGATAAGCGCTACGGCGGAGCAGTTGCTGGAGAAGGCAAAACCTGCCGCTGCGAGAAAGCCGCTGATTAGTCAGCCGGATGCCGGGCGAATCAAAGCGATAGAACCGCCGAAGCAAAAGACGCAAAAGGCGGAGCTGGTTGCGGCTCGGGTCGAGCCGGAGCCGGTTGCAAAACAGGCCGAGGCAAAGCAGCCGAGTCCCGCAACCACCGACGCAAAGCTAAGCGACTACTATGGCGTCAACCAGGCCAACGGAGCTGTTGCGTTTGTTACCCTGTATCCACGTGCCAAATCAGTGCAGATTGCCGGCGACTTCAACGACTGGCAGCCGTCGAAGCTGAATCTTGATAAGGTGGGCATAAGCGGCGTATGGCAGGCGGCGCTCAAATTGCCGCCCGGCAAGTATCGGTATCGCCTGGTCGTGGACGGCCAATGGCAACAGGACCCCTACAATGAATTAACGGAGCTCAATCCCTTCGGCGGCTATAACTCGATGGTAGAGGTAAAGTAATACCAGGTAAAAATCACTTTTGCCTGTTTTTTTTCTTGACAGTCGTCCTGCTTTTTGTTAAACAGTTCAACTAAACGGGGGCGGGAATCGAGTAGTTCACTGGCTTCAATGTTTGTGGTGAGCTTATGTTTACTCGATGCTCGAAACGTGTTTTTCTGCTGGCCCTGGCAATCACAGCCGTCGGCGCCGTTCCCCGCCAAAGCGCCGCGGTCGTTGTTTCGCAGACCTTTAACCTGCCAATCCCCTCGCCTGACGACCCCGACAGCGCATTCGGAAGAGGTCGAATGGACGACGCAATCATCGACATTACGGAACACCACTTAATAGAGGACCTCGATGTTGCGGTATTACTTACTCACGGGGCCTTTCTTGATTTGGAGATCGTCCTGCAAAGCCCCACGGGAATAACAATAACACTGAATCCGGCTTTTAACACCGCTTTCATAATACAAGAAGGCGGCAGTCACTCGGCAGGCGGTCAAAATCGGTTTTTATTTGATGACGAAGCCGCCGTTGACATCGAACACGCCACGCAGCCATTCGACCAGCCGTTCAGGCCGGCGACAGGTTTCGAGCTGTCCGTTTTTGACGGGCAGGATGCGTTTGGTCAGTGGCGACTGCAGATTCGTGACGCAGGGATTGATAACATTGGACGGCTGGAAGGAGCCGAACTAATCATCACCACCCCGGAACCAACCACAATCGTACTGCTCGCCATCGGCGCTGCTGCAGTTTATATGCGGAAAGCCCCTCCCCACCGCATAGAAAAAAGACCTGCATACAGCGTGTAGAGATTGAAAACTCACTAAAACGCTAAACGCCCTTATCTCGCCGGCACAATAGAATTCACGTCGTCGATGCGGATGTTGGCTGCGCTGAATACCTTATACGACTTGTCGTTGTGTGTATAAAGCACCGACCGGCCGGTAAACGGGTCTAATGGAATTGACTTAATATACTGCGGATATATATCTTTTAGGGTGTCCGGCAGGGCTTTTTCCTGTCGGCGATAACGCTCTATCGCCACTATCGTTGTCAAACATTCCTTGGCGACAAGCGTTTCCGCTATGAGCCGAGTAAGCGGCGCCACAGTCGAAATCAGCCCGCTGGCCCCTTTGGAAGGCGTCGAATTCGCGTCTTTTATTTCATTCAAAGGCCCCGGCCAAGGCAATCGCGAAACCTCGATAAACCAGGCCATATCACGCAGGAACCTTGCGGCCCCGAAACATATACGCATGCGATGCCATCTGAATTGCGGCTTTGCCAGCCGGTCCGGCAGAGAGGGAACATCGGGCGAAAGGAGCCGCGACGCGACTCTGCGGGGGATAAGGTTTCGTCCGACTTCCAGTTGATAAACTCTTTCCGCCAGAAGCGTTTTCTCCAGCGTATTCGAATCGAATGACTCATCCAGCAATGATTGCAGCCGTTCAAGCTGCTTTTCAGAAAGACGACCGCCTGCGGAGGGCTCTTTCGAGGCGTAAATAAGCAGCATCTGGATGTCGCTGCACATAAGCCGGACGCATATCATTTTTCTGCCCTGCACCGGTATCGTGGGAAAAGTGTCAAACGCACGCATCAGCTTTAGTGTTGTAGCTGCGGACTCCGCTGCCTTATCAACTTTTCCTGCCTGTATCAAATTCAGCGTTCGCAATGATGACAAAAAGACCGTCCCCTGAATACTGTCCAGCCGGTCCTTGCATATCTGTCTGCCTCGTAAAACCCCAGTGTCAAACTCCGACAGCGGCAGCTTTGCTCCTTTGTCAAGCATTTCAAACACCGATTCTGCTTTGGCCAGGCTCTGTGCCGTTTTTTCACGTAATTCGGCTGGAAACTTGTCTGTCGGAAGTGAGACCATATTCAGGCGGTAGAAAATATTCAGCTTCACGAGGTCTTGCAGGTCGCCGGGCCGGATTCGTCTTACCGCCTCGACGTAATAGAGCGCTGCGTCTTCACCTGCTCCCGGCTTAGCCGGTTCCGGACGCAGGTCGGCATATACAAGCGGTTCGCCTGCCTTGCTTATTTTGATAACTTCGCTGCTCAGCCGTTTGCCGGCCACATAAGCCGCCAGCATCACGCCGGCTACCATTACCATTGCCGCCAACACCAGGGCCAGAAGCACCTGACGCCACAAAGGCAGTCGAAGCAGCTTCTCTCGCGTCCGGGCCGCAATCCCTTTTCCCCATTTGTGTTCTGCATCAATTGTCATTGTAACTCTCTATGAGCACTAAACGGATTCTGTGTGAAATCGATTATATCACCTTCTAACCCTCCCTCACCAGAAAATTAGTACAATATCATGGTATCGGTTCTTTCACGTCGTTATACCCAAAAACCACGTTTTTCGGCCAACATTGCCCTTTTATATAGTTGTCAGTGGTGCCGCCGGGACGACCGTGCCATACCGATTTTTTATCAAAATAATCTTAATTATATTGCTTGATTTGAAACAGGAGTTGGTTATAATAGATGATGGCATTGTTTTTTCGCCGCCCCTGTAGGCAGCCCGGTTGGGGAAAAATGCGTCTTAGGAGGAGGTGAAAGATGAAATATCGTATCGTCTGTTTCATCACAGCAGTCCTGTCGCTGTTCACCCTTTCACTATCCGGTTCTGCCTTCGCCGCCACAATTGTCGTCTGGGGCGACAACACTTACGGCCAGTGTAATGCGCCGTCTGGTCCCGATTTCGTGGCAATTGCCGCAGGCGGGCTGCACTGCCTCGCTTTGAGAGCCGACGGGTCGCTGGCCGCCTGGGGCAACAACAATTACGGACAGTGTGACGTCCCCCAGGGCAGAAATTTCGTCGCCATAGCCGCGGGGGGATACCACTCACTTGCCATCAGGTCCGACGGGGCACTGGTCGCCTGGGGCTGGAACAAATTTCAGCAGTGCAACGTCCCCGCCGGCAATAACTTCACAGCAATAGCCGCAGGAGGATATCACTGTCTTGCCATCAGGTCCGACGGGTCACTGGTCGCCTGGGGCGACAATACACACGGGCAGTGCAACGTTCCCCTCGGCAGTGATTTTGTCAATGTCGAGGCCAACGGCTACTGCAGCCGGGCCTTAAAACGGGACAGTTCCGCCATTGTTTTCGGCTTAAATGAATGCGCTCAGCATATGCCGCCGGATATAGACATCGCCGCATCCACCACAGGCGGCTTCCATACCGTCGCTCTCAAGCTCGACGGGGCACTGGCCGCCTGGGGATGGGACGCCTACGGACAGTGCAGCGTCCCTCGCGGCACCGGCTTCGTCGCTGTTGCGGCCGGAGGTCGCCACAGCATTGCTCTCAAAAGCAACCAAACCGCTGAGACGGCAAGTTTAGACACATATCGCCAGCTCGATATCGACAATGCTGTCAACCTGCTGGCAATAGCACGGAGCATTTATTATCGCCTTGCGGTTTTGGGCGAACCTGTTATACTGCTTCTGCTTGGCATTATAGCGGCGCTGCTGTATATAAGCCCTCAACCAGTGATGAAGACCTCGTCAGGCAGACACAACCACGCACACAGGCATTTCCGCTTTATGTCGTAAGCACCCGGCTTTGCCTTCGGCTGCGCCGAGGCAAGCGCGTTTTTATCCGCCGCAGGCGGATTAACCCTTTATTTTCATTGGCGTTCTTGGAGTAAAAGACCATGTCAAAGGCAATGAAACCATCCACATTTATTACTTTGGCGTTCGTGGCGCTGGTTATTTTTGAAATCGCCCGCTGCCAAGCCGCTGAAGACCCAATGGCGGCAAAAGACCAGCCTGTCCGGCGTAGCGTAAGCGAAGACGGAGCAAAAGCAGAAGCGATGAACAAACTCCTCGGCAGAGGCGTGAACATGGGCAATGCGCTCGATGCGCCCGAGGAAGGCGCCTGGGGATTCACTTTGAAGGAGGAATATTTTCAGGCGATAAAAGACGCCGGCTTCGACTCCGTCCGCATTCCCGTCCGCTGGTCCGCTCACGCGATGAATGAGCCGCCTTATACAATCGACCCCGATTTCTTCAGCCGTGTTGACTGGGCCGTCAACTGTGCCCTGTCACGAAACCTGCCGGCAATCCTCAATATCCACCATTACAACGAACTTAACAGCGACCCTGCCGGCCACAAAGACAGATTCCTCGCCCTGTGGAAGCAAATCGCCGAGCGATACAAGGATTGTCCCGATACGCTGCTGCTTGAGCCGCTCAATGAGCCGATGGGTAAGTTAGTAAGCGAATGGAATGCCCTGCTAAAACAGGCAATTAACGTCATTCGCCAATCCAATCCCGACAGGACAATCGTCGCAGGTCCCGCCTGGGCCAATACTATCGCAAATCTCAAGCCGCTCGAAATCCCCAAAGACGACCACAATATTATCGTCTCCATCCACTACTACGACCCCCTGCCATTCACACATCAGGGCGCATCCTGGGTAACAGACAGGGACTCCAATTCCTGGATGGGCACAAAATGGACAGGCAGCGACTCAGAAAAAAAGGCTGTAACGAGGATGTTCGATATCGCCGCCGCCTGGGCCAAAGAACATAATCGCCCGATGAACTTAGGCGAATTCGGGTCTTACGCAAAGGCCGATATGGATTCCCGCGCCCGCTATACCAAATTCGTCGCCGATGCCGCAATCGAGCGGGGATTCAGCTTTGACTACTGGCAGTTTGACTCCGACTTCGCCGTTTACGACACCGAAAAGAAAACCTGGATAAAGCCGCTCCTCGACGCCCTGCTCCCAGGTAAATAATACACAGCGGGATGAATACCTGTCAAAACTGTTGACTGAGATTTAGGCAGTGACGGATGTTGAGTTTAAGCGCGGATGATGTCAGCGATTTTCATCAGGCGGGAGGTGTTGTCGCGTTCTGCTTCGCCTAATTTGTCGTAAATATACTTAATCGTCTCGTGCAATTCAGGAATGACAACGTGTTCAAGAACGTTGACACGCCTGCGGGTCATTTGAAGCTCAACCGCCAGGAGACGCGCCTGTTTTTCCTTTTCAGCAAGCTCGATTAAACTGTCGAACGCACGTTCAAGCGCCATCAGGGCCACGTCCATCTCGCCGGATGTCGTCGCGTAGCCGTAGCAGATAATCTCGCCGGCTATCTGTTTGGTCAATTCGGGGACCCTGACGTTCATAACGCTGGCGAGCTTGACGGCGAGCGAGAATTTCTTTGTCGGCACCTCCAGAGCGGCTTTTGTATGCTCCGGCTCCATCGAGGCACGGGCCAGCATAAACCGCCGAGAGGTTTCCATAAGCTCGGTTTCGACTTTCTTGCGCAACGGCTGAATCGCCCTCGCTATTTTTATCAAACGCCTCGATATGCCGTCGCGTTTTTCGCTGAGCAGCTTGTGGCCCCTGACCGCAAGCCCCACTCGCCGGCGAAGCCGTAATAACTCCATTCGTGTCGCGTTTACGTTTTGTAACATACGTTGTCCGTTACGATTTCGCCTTGCGGAAGCGAGGCATATACTTTTCGATGAGCTTGACGCTGATGCGTTTCAGCTCTGCGTTTTCGAACATACTGAGCAATTCCCAGCCCAAATCGAGCGTCTGCTCGACGGTGCGGTTCTCGTAATAGCCCTGGGAGATATATCTGGCCTCGAAGCTGTCGGCGAATTTCATATACTTCTTATCTTCTTCCGAAAGTGCGGCTTCGCCCATAATCGTGGCAAGCTCCTGCGCCTCTTTGCCTCGCGCGTAAGCGGCGTAAAGCTGGTTATACAAATCGGCGTGGTCTTCCCGCGTTTTGTCCTTGCCGATACCCTTGTCTTTCAGACGCGACAAACTCGGCAGCACGTCCACGGGCGGCGAAATCGCCTTGCGGTGCAGCGAACGAGACAAAATAATCTGGCCCTCGGTGATATAGCCGGTCAGGTCAGGGACGGGATGGGTCTTGTCGTCTTCCGGCATAGTCAGCACAGGCACCATCGTAATTGACCCCTTCTTGTCCTTGATTCTGCCAGCTCGCTCATAAACCGTAGCGAGGTCGGTATAAAGATAACCGGGATAACCGCGTCTGCCCGGCACTTCTTTACGAGCCGCACTAATTTCACGCAGCGCCTCGCAGTAATTGGTCATATCGTTGAGAATTACCAGCACGTGCATATCCAAATCGAACGCCAGATATTCGGCTGCGGTCAGCGCAAAGCGGGGCGTGGCGATTCGCTCAATAGCGGGGTCATTGGCAAGGTTGATAAACATCACCGCCCGTTCGATTGCGCCTGTCCTCTGTAAATCATCGATAAAGAACTGTGCCGCCTCAAAGGTAATACCCATCGCCGCAAAGACGACCGCGAACTGCTCGCCCTTGCCCAGCACCGTCGCCTGTCTTGCTATCTGGGCAGTCAAATCATCGTGAGGCAGGCCTGCACCGGAGAATATCGGCAGCTTCTGGCCTCGAACGAGCGGATTAAGGCCATCGATTGTCGATATGCCCGTCTGTATGAATTCATTGGGATAGTCACGGGCGAACGGATTAATGGGGCTTCCGTTAATATCCAGGCGTTTGTCGGGGATAATCTTCGGGCCGTCGTCCTTCGGCTCGCCGAGTCCGCTGAAAACCCTGCCTAACAAATCCCGCGACACGCCCAGCTCAAGGGGTCTGCCGAGGAAACGCACCGTCGTGTCCCTAACGTCAATACCGCTTGTTCCCTCGAAAACCTGCACCAGCGCCTTATCTCTTTCAACCTGCAGAATCTGCCCGTGTCGTATGGAGCCGTCGGCAAGCTGAATCTCGACGATGTGGGCGTATCTCGCGTCGTCAATCATCTCGACCATCATCAAAGGCCCGGCTATGTTCGTTACCGTCTGATATTCCTTCAGTGAAAGCATTTGCTACTCCCGTTCAGTATTATTTTCGATTTACTTCTCCGCCACCGCCGTCGTCTGTAATTGTTTTATCTGCTGACTGATTGTCTGGCGGATTGCGGTGATTTTGCTCATCTCTTTTTCCGGAATATATTTTGCCCTTCCGATTTCCTCCCGCACGGCCAGTTTGAAAATCTGCGCCGTTTCGACGCCCGCCGCTATAGCGGAAAGCGACTCTTTGTGGAAATGCAGAATCATTTTCAGCATCTCATACTGCTTGTTCAGCGATGTAAACGTATCAACCTCGTGGAAGGCGTTCTGATGCAGGAAGTCCTCACGAATCGACCTGGCCGTTTCGAGTGATAACCTGTCCTTGGGCGAAAGCGATTCGGCTCCCACCAGCCGGACAATCTCCAGAAGCTGCGCCTCCTGCTCGAGCAGCCCCATCGCCTCGACGGTCAAGGCCTCCATTTCCTGGCCGCGTTCCTTGTCCTCGAACCCTTCCTTTAGATACTGCTTATAGAACGAATAGCTCGTCAGCCAGTCAATTGCCGGGAAGTGTCTGGCGTAGGCCAGGCGTGCCTGCAATGACCAGAAGACCTTGACGACGTGCAGGGTCGCCTGCACAACAGAATCCGACAAGTCGCCCCCCGGCGGGCTTACCGCGCCGATAATCGCAAGAGCCCCTTCGCGTTCGGGTTTGCCCCGGCACTCGACCCGTCCGGCCCTTTCGTAGAACGATGCGATTCGAGCGCCGAGATACGCCGGGTAACCTTCCTCCGCGGGCATTTCCTCTAATCGGGTCGAAATCTCACGCATTGCCTCTGCCCATCTGCTTGTGGAATCCGCCATAAGCGCGACCGTGTAACCCATATCGCGGAAGTATTCCGCTATCGTTATCCCTGTATAGACCGACGCCTCTCTGGCCGCCACGGGCATATTCGACGTATTGGCAATCAGAACCGAACGTTTCATCAGCGGCTCGCCGCTGCGGGGGTCTTTAAGATGAGGGAATTCCGTCAGCACGTCGGTCATCTCGTTGCCGCGTTCGCCGCAGCCGATATACACGACAATCTCCGCGTCAATCCACTTGGACAATTGATGCTGCACAACGGTCTTGCCCGTCCCGAAAGGTCCCGGCACGCACGCGGTTCCCCCTTTGGCTAACGGGAAGAAGGCATCAACAACTCGCTGGCCGGTGATGAGAATCTTGTTGGGCGCAAGCCGTCTTTTCACTTGTCTGGCATTGCGAACCGGCCATTTCTGCATCAGTTTAATTTCATACTTGGCGCCCTCTTCGCCGGCCACGGTCGCAACGGTCTGCTCAACGGTGAAGTCCCCTTCTCTGATGTCTTCCAATTTTCCTTTTACGCCGGCCGGCACCATAATCCTGTGCTTGACTAATATCGTCTCATCGACCTCGCCAATAACGTCGCCTGCGCTTACGTCGGCTCCTTTTTCGACGGTCGGCTTGAAATGCCATTTCTTTTCCCTGTTCAGGCCGGGCATAGCGCTGCCGCGGCTCATAAACGCGCCTTCGGCTTTGACTAACGAATCGAGCGGCCTTTGAATGCCGTCGTAAATACTCTCAATCAGACCGGGGCCAAGCTCGACGCTCAGCGGCGCCTCCGTGTCAACCACCGGCTCGCCGGGGCCTATACCCGTCGTTTCTTCGTAAACCTGTATCGAGGCAAGGTCACCTTTAAGCCCGACTATCTCGCCGATAAGGTTCATCTCGCTTACGCGGACCACGTCATACATTCGCGAGCCCGTCATACCTTCGGCCACCACGACAGGCCCCGCCACTTTCACTATTTTGCCTTTTTTTGTCTCACTCATCGTTCTTCAATCCAAAATTTTTTGATTGTCTGATAAAATGAAAACTACAATTGCTAATCGGCTTCCAGAATATTGATACCCGTCGCCATTTTCAGCACCTTGCCGAGCGCCCTTGTCGCAAAACCTTCCGGCTCGGTAGTAAACGGCACGACCACAACACAGGGCGCCGGCGCTTTCTGAACAGATTCAAATGCCTCTTCGGCTGCCTTAGCGATGTTTTCCGCGACAATAACGAGCGTATATCTACTCCCGACAATATCCTCTGCCGCCTGCGCTATCTGCTCAGCGGTCTCGCTCGCTACAAACGTATCGATTCCCAGCGCCGAAAACGGCATCACAAAATCCGAATCACCCAGAACTGCAACTTTACCTTCCATATTATTTAACTAATCCTGTCTAATATCAGTTTAGGACTTAAACTGTTTTTCTTCGCTGTCAGAACCAACCGAACCGTTCGAATCTCACTTTCCTTCGCCAGCAGATACGCGATAATCGGCTGCACGCCCGCCGTTATTGCTATGGTCGTTCGTAAATAGCCGTTAAGGTATTCGTCGCACTGCTGCTCAATTTTCAAAAACGATTTTTCCGACGCCGCATACGCCGCCCCGGCCTGCACGACCTCGAAGTAGGGAGTCGCAAAAAATAACGCCGCTAATCCATCTCCGCCGGTATCCAGCCCACGCAACAGCTTGTCTCGCTCGACGTATCCGCCAGGTAAAAAGACGTTTCGCTGTTCGGCCTGCGTAAACTGTAATCGCAGCATCGTTCGAATATTCACCAGGTCCGCCTGTATCCTGAAAAGCCCGAGCAGAAACTCGCTTGCGAGTTTCGCAGCGGTGGTCAGGTTAAACTCCGTCTGAGCAGCGTCAATCGCGTAATCGATTGCGCGAATGTCTTTATCGTTGTAATAGAGGAGAATCGCCCGCTCAGCCGCTTCAGCCATATACTCAGGCAGCAGCTCATACCGCTCCGACCCGAACGCCTCGGCTAACTGTTCAGCGGGGAAATTGCCTTCGTCGCTGTAGTCGCCGCCGGTTTCTTTTTTGGTCACTGCCCTGCGGACCGCCAGCCGAAGGTTCGCGAAATCCTCCCTGCTTTTAAACAGGGTTACGAACGAGTCATTATGCATCCAGCCCGCGAACTGTTGCCTGACGTCCGCTCGGCGGGCAAGCAGAATCTGCTCGAGCTCCGAAATCGAAGCGCCCGCACCAATCGCGTATTCGCCGGAGCGCAAGTAGTCGGCCGCCTGCTCGAAACTCGCCGCGTTGGCCATATCGACAAAGACCGACCTCGGCAGCATCGCCGTCTCAAGCGCCCGCACGCGGGCCGTCTCAAAGGCATACTGCCAGTCGTCCGTCCCTATTGGCGGATACCGGCTAAAATCTATTTCAGCTTGTTGAGCCAAAGCGTCCATTTTTTATCACCTGGCAAAAAGCTTTCCGGCCAGCTCAATCTCCAGTTGTTCTCTTGCCTGTCCCAGCAGAACGCCGACCGACAGGTTCTTCTTAATCTTGCCGCGTTTCAGGATAAAGCCGCCGCCGATATTCTCTTTTTGGCCCGCGAGTTTAAGATTCGATTTTTTCTGACTATTTACCTGGTCTATCAGCGACCGGTCGATGCGCTTCTCATTAGCGTCGATTAGCACTTCCTCATCGCCCGTCTCGATGGCGCCTGCCATCAGCTTGACCATCAGCTTTCGGTATTCGTCGTCGGCCAGCTTCTTCAACTGCTGCTGCGCCTCTGCGAAGACCTCATCGAGTATCTTTGCCTTCTCGGCAAGCTCCTCTTTCGCCAGCTCCATCCGGGCCGCGGAGAGTGCCTGCTGTCTGGCGTCTTCGCCGGCTTTTTGGGCAAGGGTTTCGGTCTGTTTGCGGTATTCATCCAGCCGCTTGTCAGCTTCTACCCGTTCCTGCGTCAGCTTTGCCTCGGCTTGGTTTTTTATCTTGTCCGCCTCGGCCTTCGCATCCGACAATATTTTTTCTATTACCTGTTCGCCTTCCATATTTTTACCTGCCGAATATTCAGTTTATTAAGCACCAGCCGCAGCAGCCACCGCCGGCCATTTAATCGCAAACAGCAGCAGAAACAGCGTTACGAGCAATCCGAGAATCGCGTACATCTCGACCATAACCGCGTAAACAACGCCCGCCTTGAACGCCATTTCGGGTCTTTTCGCAGCCATTAAGATGCCGGCCGCACAAACCTTACCTTGATGAATCGCGCTCATCAGGCCGGCTAAACCAACCGGCAGACATGCCACCAATACCGACAGCCCCAGCGTCGTCCCGAGCGCTTCGCTCAGTCCGCCGCCGAAGATATTGAGCTTCAGCATAACCATAAACGCGCCGAGGAAGCCGTAGAAGCCCTGTGTTCCCGGCAGCACGACCATAACGAACAGCGGGCCGTATCGTTCCGGTTTCTCGCTGAGCACGCCAGCGGCGCTTCTGCCCGCTATCCCTATGCCCATTGCCGAGCCGATGCCAGCCAACAGCGCCGCAAGTCCCGCACCCAGTAACGCCAATGCCATTCCGTAATCCATCTGACAATCCTCTCTTTCTTAACCGTTTTCTATTCTTTTGAAATCGCCTGCTTTTCGTCGCCTGTTATATAAATATGTTTATACTGTTTGGTCAGCGGCTCGAACGCCCTGCCGCCGCCGACGATAAATTTCGGGAAAAACTCGACAAACTGAAGTCGCAGCGTATGAACAAACGCGCCCAGCGCCGACATGGCAAGATTGAACAAATGCCCGCCAACCAGTATCAATATCATAGCGATTATTCCAAGGCCGTAAGGCAGGGTCAGCGCGAGTTTCGCTATGACGTTAACCGCCATTGCAAGCCCTGCCCCGACCATACCAAGCGCCATAAGCCGAAGGTAGCTTAAGACGTCGCCAAGGTAGAAAATCGTGCTAAAGACGTTGTAAAATCCCATCCCCAGCCGGGCGCCCATGCTTCCTTCCCGCTGGCTGAAAAGCAATATCGCGACCGCCGGCACAATCGCTATTTTGCCGAAAATCCCGCCGATGCGACCGTCAATCAGACCGAACTTTCCGCATCCGAACAGAACTAATGAATTGAGCATCACAAGCCACGTGAGCTGGTCACAGGCAGCGGCGATGAAATCCC
Source organism: Planctomycetota bacterium (assembly GCA_043811995.1). Taxonomy (GTDB): domain Bacteria; phylum Planctomycetota; class Phycisphaerae; order Sedimentisphaerales; family Anaerobacaceae; genus Fen-1362. The sequence goes on along the minus strand of JBDRMP010000080.1, from coordinate 20,767 downwards.
TGCGTTTCAGGTTGTGCACAAACGCGATTAGTATCCCGACGTTTATCTGGAAGTAACCCAGCCCGATGGAGAGAAGCAAAAACGGTATGGGATTTGCGAGCGGGTCGAAAATCATAAGCTTTTCTCTAAACACCTTAAGCGCCGGGATGAACTGCTGAATAACGTCGCCGAACCATCCGCCTGTCATCGCCCCGAATACCGCCGTAGAGACCCCGCAAATCGCCAGCATCCACAGCAGCTTTTTGTCGCCCTGCATTTTCTTTATCATCCAGCCGGCGATAAGCACCATTAAAATACCATACCCGGCATCGGCAAGGCACAACGCGAAAAACACCGTAAAGAAAGGCGCGAAAAACACCGTCGGGTCCATGTTGAATTGCTGCGGCATACCATACAGCCGGGTAACAAGTTCAAACGGCTTAATCGCGTTGGTATTTTCTATCTCTACCGGTATTTCTTCGCCTTCGGCCGGCTCAATTTTGTGCAAGCTCGACGCGGAAAAACGACCAACGATTTTTTCAAGCAGGGAGAAGTCCTTCTGCCTGACCCAGCCCTCGAAAATTACCGTCTGCTGCGTTGCAGGCGCGGTCTGCTCGGTCTGGTGTCTTTTCATAAGGTTTGAATAGTGGTCGTAAAGAATCTCAAGTTTCAAAAGATGTTTGGCAAGCGATTCGGCTTCCGTTCGACGCCCGGCAAGTTCCTCTTCGGCCTTTTCGAGCTTCTGTGTAAAATCACGCATTGCCTCGGCGACGGTCCCGGTTATGCCGGAGAATTTCGCCTGCTCGAACTCCGCCGACCGCAATAGCTTGCCGACATCCTCTTCTTTTTCTTTAAGTGCGACAATCACGCAGGCGTTTTTGGTCCCTGTTTCGCCGACGGATTGCATTACCGCCCCTGCTTCGGTCAAATCCTGTTCAAGCTGCCCGAAACGCTGGCTCGGAACCAATCCCGTCCAGCATTTTGCCTGTTTGAGCAGGCCAAGCTCCTCAACCACAACGTCCAGTCCTTCCCATGGCTTCAATTCTTCCAGCCGGGAGTTTTGGTTGTCGATTTCCGATTTGAGCTTTTCTATCGTTGTTTCCGTCTCGTTGCACTGTGCGACTACTTTCAAAATCGCCTCGTCGGTCGTTACCTGCTCGTAAGTGTGTTTATCCACGACCGCCTTTGGCGCTAATATCGCCGCAAGTCCGCCCGCCGGTTTGCTGTATGGTTTCAAAAAGTCAATGCTCCTCGCAAGCCGAGCGAGTATCTCTTCGATATCCCTGGGTTTTTCCCCGCCCCGTTCAAGGTCTTTCATCTCTTTGCTGACCGCAGCCGAATCGGCATTGAGTATCTGGCAAATCCCCGCCTGCTGAAGCGATTCCAGCAGCTCGCCCGCTTCGCCGCGGTGGCTTACAATCATAAATTTGGCCATTCGAACTATAGCCATCGTTATTTCCTAAGATATTCCATCACCGGCGCAACCGCGGCGTTCATTTGCGGCTGTGCTTTGGCGCGAAGCTGTTCTCGCTGTTTCTGTCCTTCTGCCTTCAGGATTTGCGCCTCGGCCTGTCCTTGTTTCTGTCCGGCGGCGACCGCCGAATCAATCGCCTTTTTCCTGTCTCGCTCGGCCTGCTCAAACGCCTCCTGCTCCGCCTGCTTTGCCTGGTGGGCCGACTCGGTCGCATCCGCTTTGGCTTTCTCGATTATCCGCTGCGACTCTGATTCCGCTTCTTTAATCTTCTTTATCAGTTCCATCTTCCAGCCCCAAAACGAGGTTTCTATTTGGTGGGTGTATTAGTTCATTATCGGCGAATCCGGTAAAACGTTAAGTGCCAAAATTACAATAACTTATCGACCTTGGCCGAGAGCTGTTTTACGTGTTCGAGCGAGGCATTGAATTGGGTGAGTTCGTCGGTATTGAGCTTCAGTTCAACGACCTTTTCAACGCCGTCTTTGCCGAGCACAACGGGGACGCCTACAAAATAGCCCCCTGCGTTATACTCTTTCCGGCAATATGCGCTGCAGGGGATTATCGCCTTACTGTCGTTAATAATTGCTTCGGCCATTTTGACCACCCCCGCAGCCGGCGCATAATACGCGCTTGAGCCAAGCAAATCGACTATCTCGATACCGCCTTTTCTGGTTCGCTCGACCAGCCGGGCAATCGTGTTACTATCAAGCAGCTCAGTAATCGGTATCCCTGCAACCGTCGTAAACCTCGGCAACGGCACCATATCGTCGCCGTGACCGCCCATCAGGATACCGCTCACATCCTCGCCGCTGATGCCCAATTCTGCCGCGACAAAATGACTAAAGCGCGCGGCGTCGAGCACGCCGGCCATTCCCAATATCTTATTCTTGGGAAAGCCCGTAACCTTAGCAGCCACGTAAACCATCGCGTCTAACGGGTTCGAGACCACTATGACGATACTGTCCGGGCAAAATTCTTTGACGTTTTGGCTGACCTGTTTGACTATCTCGACGTTTTTGGCAAGCAAATCATCCCTGCTCATCCCGGGCTTTCGTGCCAGGCCGCTGGTAATCACAACTATTGTGCTGTCTTTCGCCTTTGCCCAGTCGGTCGTTCCTGTAATCGGGCCGTTGTAGCCCTGCACGGGTCCTGCTTCGGCCATATCCAGCGCCTTGCCCTCGGCCAGTCCTTTGACAATATCAATCAGGATTATTTCGCCGAGCTTGCGACCCGCAGCGATATGCGCCGTCGTCGCACCGACGTTGCCAGCGCCGACTATCGTTATTTTATTTTTGCTCATATTATCTGCACCTTATAAGCTGATTCGCTTCAAAATGCACGGCGGGAATGTATGTTTTTATATCCTCGATAAAACGCAGGCCGTCTTTCCAGTAACCGGCCGTGGGTTTCAACGAATCGCTGAAGCCCCTGAAATAGCGGTTGATATTATCGACGAGGACCTCTCTTATGTATTTGCTCGCCATTGATGCCAGCGCAACCGGCAAATACCGGCCGTCCGCCCCAACAACAAAATGCACGCGAATTTTTCTATCTCCGCTATTCAATTCGTAACTGCTTCTCTGCTGGTCCTCGTGTATGACTCTAAGGCCCATATCCGGGAACATAAGCTGTAATTCTCGCCGGTAATGGCTTCGGCCTCCCTGGCGGTCTATCACGATTTCCAAATCATCTTCGGCGAATTGCTCAATCGTCCACTGCATCAGCTCCGCGACGGCCGTAAACAAAACCTTGGCCTTGTTTTTCACCGCTGTCACCATCCGGTTGTAAGACGCGACCTCAAGACACCGGCTCTTCAAGCCCAGCAATTCTATATGCTGATTCGCAAGGTCGGTCTTTAACATCGAAGCGCCAATCGCGATGTCCCCATCGTCGCCGTCAAGCGAGTAATCATCGACCTGCTTATACCACGGGTATTCGCCCAGATGTTCGAGGCAATCGGGGCACAAAGCCAACACAAGGTCGGTCAAATTCTTCGGTTCATTGCCTAAATGTTTGAGAACGGCCAACACCGTTCGCCTTATATGCTTTATGCCGATTGACCTGCTGAACGCCTTTTTGCTGTCCGCTATTAACAGACGCCCTTTAAGGCCGGTTCGCTTATCGGAAATGCTCCCCTGCAAAATCCCCCACAAGTTGCCCCAAACGAGATTCTTCGGCACTCTGAAAACGCTCGACGAAACGACCAGCGGGCCTAAAATCGGCCCGAAACCCGCTTCATCAATCCCTGCCAAAACCGCCATCCGTGACTCCCCTGCCTGCAACTACAGCCGTTCGTATTTCGCAATCGCCCTGTACAGGCCGTTTATCCGTTTGCCCTCGACCATCATCGGTGCGTATTTGTCGTTCCTCGGCTGAAGTCGAACCATATTGTTCGGCTCAAAAAACACCCGCTTGAAGGTCGTCTCGTGCGGCGAGGCAAACCTTATGAAACAATCGTCACCGCTGCTAACCTCGGCCTGCGGTGAAAACACAACGATGTCCCCTTCTTTGAAGTTCGGCTCCATCGAATCGCCGACGACGCACACCGCGAAGGCGTTGGGGTCGTGCAGGTCCGGGCAGCGGATATAATCGTCCGCAACGCCGACGGGATAATCGAGGTCGTCAAAATCCGCAGGATAACCCGCCTGCACCTTGTTGATAATCGGCACTAACCGGCCCGGCGAAAGCTGTGCGCCTGTCCCCTTTTGCTCCAGCTCGTCTTTCCCGACCAGCTTGTCCAGATGCTTCACGTCGGATTTGTTCTTCAGCAGGTCCCTGAGAATGCGACGCCATTTTTTGTTTTCCGCCTCCGATGTCTCGAACTTCTCTCTCACGTCCGGCGCCATACGCTCTATATGAGCGATATACAAAAGCAGACCCGGCTCAAAACCGAGGACTTTTTCGAGCTTCTTCAAAAGCTCGTCCGAGGGCGGATTGTTCACCTTGCCGGTTTCTATCGTCGAAAGATACGGCTTGGAAAATCCCACCTTGCCGCTGACCTCATCCAAAGTCAGCTCCAGCTCCTCACGCTTGTTTCGTAATATTTCGCCTAACGACATATCTCACCATTTCCTAATTTATATAACCGGCCCGTGCCTGAGTGCAAAACCATAACCCCTGAAACCCGGGGCTTAATAATGTTTTGTATTATATGACTTCTAAACAAATCTGCAAGATTTTTTGAGAAATAATATAAAATACCATCATTCCTCTTAACATTAGGCGACTGTTTTCCTATACAGGAAATTGCCCTAAAACAGGAAACTATTTGCGATGAATCCTTCCTATAATTACCGCGCCGAGGCCGAGCAGTAACAGCGTGGCGGGTTCGGGGATAGTGTAGACGGCACCATGTCGATTTTGTCCGGCATCATTATAAAAACCAGCAATGGTATCGCCGGTAATTCCAGCAATTAAACCATTTGACCACGGCATGTCCAGTGTGGTCCACGTTGAGCCATCATAAATGAAACCATGCCAGACATTCGCCGGCTGCGAATAATTACCAACGATATATTTGCCCGAGATGCCTCGAATCTCTGTTATGCTTGCGCCAGTCATATTAAGCGTATTCCACGTTGTGCCGTCATAAATAAACCCGCTTCTGTCGGCTCTTCCAAAAATATAGTCGCCTGATATGCCGTTAACGTATGTGACGTCTGCCCCCGGCTTATCAATTGTCGTCCAGGTTCCATCTTCATAAACAAAGCCGTGAGACCCTGAGGCATAGTATTCGCCGACAAGACGGCTGCCATTGATGCCGTAGAATATCGTAGAGGTCGTACCCGGCTTATCGATAGTGGTCCACGTCGTTCCATCATATAGAAAGCCATGATGACCGGAGGCATCTTGTATGTGACCGACAATCGTATCGCCCCAGCCGGCGGTTACTATTGGTGTGCCGTAACCTGGACGGTTGTAGGTTTTCCATGTAGTCCCATCATAGGTATAGCCGTGCCCACTGGCATAACCGCAAATATAACCGTTGCCGGCCCCTTCAACCCATGTGCTCGACGCCCCCGGATAATCCAGCGTTTCCCAGGTGCCGGCCGTTGCGTAACAGGAAAATAAAAGCGGTATCGAGGCGCAAGACAAAATTAGATTTAGACATGTTTTTCTTCTCATACTCTTCTCCTTCTTCTTGCCTTTTGCCCCCAGCCAAAGGCGATTATTATTATATCCTTTTGCCGGTGCTCGTCAAGGAAAAATTCAGGTTTGAATAATAGAAGAACGAACAAAGCGCTATAAACAGACCTGGACCAGCTCATATTTTCTGCTGCCGAGGCCGATTGATTCGGCGTGGTCAATCTGCCATTTGCCGTTGAGGTTCGGGTATTTGGAGATTTTTGTAAGCGGTTTTCCCGCTGTCTTTTCCATCAAATCAATCACCGCCTGGTCTATCGCGACGGGGTCGGTCGAGGCCAGTATGCCGATATCCTTTACGATTCTCTTGTCGGGGTCTCCCATACAATCGCAGTCGCCTGTAATCGATATAGCGAAATTTATAAAAGCCGCACGACCAACTTTGCCCATAAGCACGCCCTTTGCGTGCTCCGCGACGTTGCGTTCCAGTATCTCTATTTCCGTGTTCCAGTCGTGAACGACCGCCCCGAACCTGCACACCGCGAGGCACTCCGCACAGCCGATGCACTTGTCCCTGTCGATATGGGCTTTCAGGTCCTCAACCGTAATCGCGCCTTCCGGGCAGTGCTTCAAACATTCGCCGCACGCCACGCACTTGGCCCTGTTCACGCTCGGCTTAACCGCCGAATGCTGTCTCATCTTGCCCTTCCTGCTGGCGCATCCCATACCTAAGGTTTTAAGCGTCGCCGCGAAGCATGTCCCTATGTGGCCGGTAACGTGAGCAATCGACAGAATCGACTGCACCCTCGCGATATCGTATGCGATTGAAACTTCCTTGTTTAGCTTGCCATCGATTTTAACGGCCGTCTCGCTTGTCCCGAAAAGTCCGTCAGGCGGTATGAACGGTATCCCAAGCCCTTTGGTATCGAAGCCGTGCTCGGCCGCAAGTATCGCGTGGTCTATCGCGTTATGACGATGTCCGAGATACAGTGTGCTTGTGTCCGTCAAAAATGGTTTGGTCTTTAAGCCAGTCAATTCCTCAACCAGTCCTTTAATGCAGGGCGCTTTGATGTATGTTTTGTTGCCCGCTTCGCCGACGTGGACCTTCACCGCCGTAAAATCGTTGGCTTTGAAGCATTTGGCTAATCCCGCCTCCTTAAACAGTCGTCTGGCCTTATCCGAAAGCGACTTCTCGCCCTCATTCATCTCCGCCTTTATGAAATATACCTTTGGCTCCATAATCACCTGCTGTTCAATCATTCATTAACCGTGCTAATTATATCCTTCTTCCCCGAAACCACAAGCCCGCCTGTTGATTTATAGAACGTTTCTGAATTAGTTAGTGCTACTTATATGCTGTGGACGCTTTTCATTGACTCAGGTATTTTTATAGCTCGTGGATAATATTCTACAAATCATTGGACACAATATTTGTCGCAGACGAAAGAAGCTCGGCCTTAGTCAGGAGGCACTGGCAGACAAGTCCCAATTGCATCGAACTTACGTGGGAGGCGTCGAAAGAGGAGAACGCAATATCTCCGCTAGGAATATAGCGAAGATAGCCAAGGCGCTATCTATCAAACCGAGCGATTTGCTGAAACCGTAGGTTTGCGTATGTCTAAAAAATCCCAAGAAAACCAGGCCTGCACCCCGCTTGTAGTCAACGCATCTTTTTTCAATCCGTCCTGTACGCTGCCCTATGGTCTTACTTCAGAAAATATCCTGAAAGCGATGAATGATTTCATCGATTTTATGAGGTTCATAAATACACAACTATTTTCCAAAGGGCTGCCACGATTAGAAACCTTTTTAATGCCCGCGAATTTCAGTAGTATCGTGGGCGAATATATGAATATGTCCATCCCGAAGTACTGCGGCACCTTAGTTAAGAACCGATACCACAATGGTCACCCCGACCTTCTGCCGGCCGGTAAGTTTACCGAAAATTCAGCGCAGCACGCAACGGAAGGAATCGAAGTTAAGGGGTCTCGCCATTCAAGCGGCTGGCAGGGGCATAATCCTGAGTCGGTATGGCTGCTTGTTTTCAATTTTGACAGCAATACCTCCAACGACTCCAGGAAGGGACTTGCTCCAAAACCATTCCAATTCACAAGTGTTTATGCAGCAAAACTGAGCAAAGCTGACTGGACGTTTTCAGGCAGGTCTCGCACCAGCCGTCGGACCATCACTGCCAGTGTGAATCAAAAGGGCGTTGAAAAGATGAAATCCAACTGGATTTATAAGGTCCCCGGCGTCAATTGAAACAACGGCATATCCGTCTCGACATCTCGCAGAACCTTCAGCTTTTCTATGTTCTCAGGAGCGTCATCGAAATACTGCTTATGTCGCTCCACTCCGACGCACGAATACCCTACAGCTTCGGCCGCTGCGACCGTCGAACCTGAACCCATAAATGGGTCAACCACTATACCTTCACCCAAAGCTAACGACGCATAAACCACCTGACGAAGAAAAGATTGCGGTTTCAAACTGGGGTGTTCCGCCAGCTTTCGCTCGGCCTGCGATGTCCTTTCACTCACAATCACATCCTCAAACGGGTTTCCGTCCGGCTTCCTCCGAAGTCCTCCCGTCTGAAATTCCCTCAGGCAATCGCTGACTCTCATACCCTCACATAGCGGTTTCCTGAACAACCCCCAGGGTTCGTGGCATCCCCTCGGCATACTGCATACGTCCGGGAATTCCCCTTCCGCATTCTTTGGCCTGTCGCCGCCTCGAATTGTTCTGACGACCCGGATTATCATCCCTCTGTATTCTAAACCCCCTTCTACTAAAGCGGAAAACACCATTTGGCTCAAAAACGCGTTGGCTGCGATAATAACATTGGCTCCCGGCCGAAGAGGACGCAGTGCAAGTTTTGCCCATTCCACAAAGAATCCCCGTAAGGTTTTACGTTCCTTTCCGTTCAGCGCCGTAAAGCGGGGAAGCGGCGACCTCACAGTTCCGTCAAACGACGGCGGTATGCGCCAAACGCCTCCTTGTCCGGTCTCGCGTTTTGCCAATTGCTCAAAATCATATTCCTTAACACCATAAGGGGGATCAGTTACTATTGAGTGTATGCTATTCTCAGGAATTCTGCTCAGCCATTCCAAACAATCCGCGTGTATAATCAGCGAATTACCAACCTCGCGAAACAAATAACCGCAACAAAGTTCTCTTAAATCACGCTTCATTTACCAAACCTTGATATTTTCTTTACAATGTTCGTCATCTTATCATTTTTACAAGCCATCCGCAAGTAATGTTCACGGCGCAGTCCATAAATTGCGCTCCATAAAGCAGTAGTTGAAAACGTGCGTCATAAATTTACCTGCGATTTCCTGCACGCGAAAATCTATAATCTTAAAGAATCGCCCGAAAAGCTCCCTCAATTCCTTCTCCGATGACAGATACACATTCGTGCCGAGGTTTGTCCCTCTGTATTTTCCCCTGCCCTCCGCCGATAGGCGTCCTGCGGAGAAGGCGGTGTCCTTCTCGTTAAAACACAGCGAAAGATATTTGCCGCCTTGCTTCAAAACTCTGTGCACGTTCTCAACGTATTTGTCCCGGTTCTCAGGCATTATATGATGCAGCAGTCCCCAGTCGTAAACAAAATCAAATTGTCCACCCCAATCAGGCCATCGGGCAGTCAAATCCGCAACGACAAATTTGCACTTTACCTTCTTCTCTTTCGCGTTTCGTTTCGCAATCTTTATCGCCGTAGGCGAAGCGTCCATACCCACAACGTCAAAGCCGCGTCCGGCCAGCCAAATCGCGTAATTGCCCAGCCCGCACCCCAAATCCAAAGCGCGTCCCGGCCTGACTTTGCCGCCCTGCCCGGCGTAGCCCTGGCGAAGTCGGGTTTCAACAAGCTCAACCAGCAATTCAGGCGGCTGCTCGTTATTCCACGGAATCTCATCAGGATTGCCGCCCTTGTAGATTTCCTCAAAATGTTCATACATTTGCCTGTCCCTCATTTATCTCACACGATATTTTCCCAACTGCGATTTAATTTGCGTGACGAGTTCCTTCTTATGCTGACTTTCTGCCAGCTTCATCGCCTTGTCAAACTGCTCAACTGCCCCGGCTTTATCGTCCTTTTGCCCGTAAATAATTCCCGCCCAGTAATATAATTCCCCATCGTCGGGTTTCTTAAGTTTCCAGTCCTCGATTACATTCAGCACATCATCGAGCTTTCCTGCCTGAATGCCGGCGTTACAGAAATTACCCAAAACTCCCGAAAAATGCGTGTCATCTCTCAATGCCTTGCCGAACTGCTCCATCGCCTTGTCATACACACCGTGTTCTGCCAGCATAACGCCGTAGCAGTTGTGCGTCGTCGCCGAATCCGGCTCGATTTCAAGAGATCGCTCGAACTGGGCCGCCGCCTCGGCAAACATTCCTTTGTCCGCAAGCGCAAGTCCAAGCCCGGTGTGCGCCTTCGCAAATAAAGGCCTAATCTCGACCGCACGCCTGAAATGCAATATCGCCTCATCCGGTCGCCCCGCGATTCGCAGAAGGTTGCCGAGCTTTTCCTGCATCATATAGTTATTTTCAGTAACTGCCAGCGTTCGGCTGTATAACGATATCCCGTCTTTCCAGTATCGCACCTGCACCCTCGTCATCATCAGCAAAACGCCAAGTATCAGCACTCCTGCCGCACCAATAACAACCTTCGGTATGCGCAGCTTCACCGCCTCATTACCGATTAGCCACGCAACGATGACGTAAATCCCTATACCCGGCAGGTACATATACCGGTCCGCCATTCCCTGCACGCCTACCTGAATCAGTCCAATAACCGGCACCAATGTCCCCAGATACCAGAACCACCCCGTAAACAGCCAGCCATACCTGCGCCTTAGTATAAACGCCAAAGCAGAAACCAGCACGAGCAGCAAAAGACACGCTCCCGCCTGCCACAACGCCGGCCCGTGCACCTCACGCGGATACAGCACGCCTAATGAAGCCGGATAAAAAATCTTGGCCGTATATCTGATATACGAAACCAGGGCGTTGCCCACTCGCAAATTCATCGGCACCGCGGTAATGTCCGCTACCGTCCCTCCCTCCGCCTGCGCCATATACGTCACCACGCACGACGCAGCCGACATAATCAAAAGCGGCAGCTTCTCGTAAAGCGAATTTAGAATTGAGAATTTGGAATTGAACCGCTTGAGAGGCCAGTAGTCGAGAAGTATCAAAACAAACGGCAGCGTCACTAACATCGGCTTGGAAAGCAATCCCGCCGCAAACAAAATCGCAACTACGAGATACCGCCAAAATCCGGGCTTTTTTGTATATCGAAAATAAACCGCTATCGTCAAAAACGCGAAAAACGTGCTCAGCACGTTCTTGCGTTCCGCCATCCACGCAACCGATTCCACCGCCAAAGGATGCAGCCCGAACACCGCCGCAACAAAAAAACTTTTCCAGAATGCGCCCGTCATCTTTCTCAATATCAGGAAAAGCAGTATCACGTTGGCGATATGAAAACCCACGCTGACCAAATGATGGCCGGCCGGATTAGCTCCAAAAACAGCGTAGTCGATTATATGACTAATCCACGTCAGCGGATGCCAGTTGCTCGCATGCCCGCTCGTAAACGCCCACGCCACCGACTCAAAATTAAGTCCCTCCTGCACCCTCGGATTATCGGTGACATACAAATCGTCGTCATAGTTGATAAACTCGTTGTGCCTGACCCCCTCGAACGCTACAAAAGTCGCCACCGCCAGGAAAACGCACACCAGCAAAGTTCTTATTCTGATTTTCATCTCCGCGCTATGCATATCTACTGCGCTTTTATTATTCCTTCGTCAGTGAGGTTCTCAGTTATCTTTTGTCCCGGCTTCACTATCAAAAACTCCTTCCCGTCCCACCGGCCATCCACAAGCCGCTGCATCAGGCCTGAATCGCCTTTCAGCACATCATATTTCCAGCCGAGGGATTCCGCCGCCCTTTTGGTAAGCTGCTTTTCCTTTTCATTGTTGGCAAACCCCCAGTCAATATACGTCGCCCAGTTATATTCTTTCAGCCACCCTTGTTCGGTCTCAACGAGGTATCGCGCATTGTCTTCGCCGAACTTCTCGATGTATTCTTTCAACGTCCTCTCAAACCGTTCCTTCCCCGGCTGCATGTCCGTCTCAATCCACCCGGGGCTGAACCAGTAAGTCCCCCTGTGACTTTCAAAGTATTCCTTGTATCTCTCCTTCGAACCAAGCAGCAGTGTTATACAGTCGTGCCCTCTCGGCACAACTATCGGTATCTTCGAGTGCAGCCCGACTATTCCGTTGCTGCAAAGACCGTATCCTAAAAGCGACGCGTCATATGGGCGCCCCTGATTATCGTTTGTGATATCGAGATGCTTTTGAACCTCTCCTCGCAGTTTCTCCGGCTCAGTATGCAGCCCCTGCCGCATCACCACCACATCCACGATGTTCGGCGAACGCGCCGCGCAATAATACGCCTCTCTCTGCATAATCTTACAGGATATAAATCTCAGCCGCATAAACAAGGCCAGCTTACCAGAAAGGCCTTATCACTGCAAATCGAATGGCGTATTATCCACCGGCTCGAACCAGCCGATATTCACGCTCGCCGAAGCAGCGTCGTATCCGGTCTTGCCTTCCATATCCGCCATTCGCTTCGGCTCGATATGCCCGTCCGCCCAGCCGACATTCGCCCACCCCCTGTGCCTGAAATGTATCGACGGCATAGAATACCACCCCTCGTAAACGCTTCCGCCAAACAAATAGAATGGCGGTTCCGCGAACGAATACTCTACTAAATACCGATTACCCTGATGTTCCTTATAGAACGCTGTATCGCAAAACATCAAGGTCACAGCAGGCCTGCGAACCTCAACCTCGTTCGTTGTCTTGGCATACGCGTCAATCATCGCGGCAAACGTCGTAATTCCACTGCACCAAAGCCGGTTGCCGAGATAGGTCATATTGTACCCGTACCCTCCGCAGCCACGCTCAAAGTTTATATCTCCCGTTTGGTCCCCGGTGAAATCCACTCTCCCCGGACATTCTTTGACCGAGCCATCTCCAAGATAATCAGCCAGAGGCCCTTTCGAAGGTTCGAACGGCTCATTCGCTCCGCTGCGTTTACCATGCCACCGATGATAACCTGCCTGTAAAGGCCCTATCATCAGCCACAAGTCCTCAGCCGCAGGCACATAATATCCGTCGTTGTCATTTGCGTATTCGATATTCGACAAAACAAGCTGCCTCAGGTTCGACCGGCACACAACCGCCCTTGCCTGCGACCTCGCCGTAATAAGTGCCGGCATCAACACTGCCATTAGTAACGACACAGTCGATATCACTACAAGCAGCTCCGTCAAACTGAATCCGCGATTGTTTTTCATAAAATAATCAATCGTTTCGCCATTGCTCCGTCTTCATCCAGCTCTGCGAGAAAACCGCAAAATCTGAAAAATCCACAATCAAATCCCTCGTCTCTGCCAAATCGCACCTTGTCAGATAATTGTCCTGTCCGAAATGACTTAACCACGCTTGAGCAAATATGTCCAAATCCTCGAAATCAACAATCCCGTCCAGATTTATATCTCCGCTGTATTCCTGAGGGTGCAAAATACCTATCGCCTCCAAATCCATCCCGTCAGAACCGTACGTCGGCCATGCGTCATACACAGGATGGTTTGCGTCGTAATAGCCCCACTCCGGCCAGGTGCACGGGTCAATCTGCCAGGTCGCGTTATCAGCAAAATCCCCGCTTCCGGGTATATCAACTATCCGCACGTAATATATATTATTAAGGTCAACGCTTTCGTTCAAAACATTCGGCTCATTGACAAGCTCGGCCAAATCAAATGGTGTGCCCGTGAACTCACCTCCGTTGTTAGGATGTTTGCCCGCAAGGTTATACAGGGCGGTTATATCCAGGTAATAATACGCGTTCGGGTCCTGTACGCTCGTCAGCGACACCGAAGGAAACCTCGCAAAATCAATCCCATTGCTCGACACTTCCACATACCCCAGTTCGCAAAAATACTTGTTTACTGTAACACGAAATCCATTTTCAAAAACCGCAAAATCATAGCCGTTCTGGTCTGCGATTGTCTCGGCAAACGACAAAGTGATTTGACCCGGTGTAATGCCTGCTGCGATATCGTTTTGGTCAAGATCACCCAAACTTACCGTATCGTATGCCTCGTTACTGTAACTCGGCCCCAACGCCATACTCGGGTCAAAATACATCAACTCGCGTGGATATCTTGGCGACGTTGGCAATGGCATCGGCGTCGGTTCAAAAACATAGCCCGTCGCCCAGCCGCTAAATATCGGATTCAATACACCATTCTCATCCAGCGGCGTGGTCGGCTTATAGTCGGGCCCGATATACGAAGCTACCCCCCATTCGTTATATGGCCCTGCCTTCACAAAACCGCAGACGCTCAAAACAATAACAAATACCCTAAAAGCGATTATGTTCTTCATTATTTCTTTCTTCTTACTGCAATCGCACCGAGCCCTAATAAAAACATTGTCGCCGGCTCGGGTATCACCGTATCAATTACGAAATATGCCGGCGTATTCATACCAAACAATCCCGTATCGCTCGAACTCAGACCGAACTCCACACTCTTCACCGTACCAAGCGAAGTCAGGTCCACGACCCGCCAGTTGTTCAGAATGTCCGTCCCCTCGGCCAGGTAAAACTCAACCGTCCCTGTAACCGCACCTGCCGCGTCCTTGCCGGTCATCGTCAGCAAAAACCAGTCATCATCGCCGAACTTCTTTGCGAATGCGTCGCCATAAAGCATCGAATAATACGCATAGTTGTTGTTCGTTACATACAAACCGCCCACAATCGTCGGCACATCAAGCGTCATCGTCGGCGCCTCAGTCCAGCCGATGAAACAAACTGCGTAATTGTCGCTGCCGCCCTGCCCGCTGCCTGTTATCGCGTTATACTCACTCGACCAGCCGCTGCTCGATGTATCTGTTATGTTCGAATACGCAAAGCCGTCCCAGGACTCATACAACGAGTCGTAGTTGTTATTAAACCAGGCGCCGCCGTTTTCAAACCCGCCCGAACCATCCGAGCCATTCCAGTACGATTCCGCTCCCAAAGTCAAATCCTCAAAAGTCGCTATTTGCTCTGCTTTAACCACACCGCCAACCCCGAACACAAAAACCACACATAACACTCTCATCACCTTCTCCGAAGCCATACTATTCTCCTTTACAACAAAAACCGCATAGTTTTGTTCCTGCCCCATACCACGAGGGCACAAAAAACAAAAAGGCCGTCGTTCCCGCAAAGGAAACGACGGCCTCATAAACACAAGACAAACCAAGCGCATCAACTGCGCTATGGCACACCGGCTCAGGGTTCCTTTCCGCGAGAACTCCGTTCACCCCCGCGTATTTCTGCTGTAAACAGCAGCGGGGGCTAACCACTTCCAACCACAGGCAGGTCTTCTGACTCGCGCCCTACCTCAAGCCGCCTTCCCATCCCGCACTAATTTCCCTTTTCGAAAAATCAGCGCCGAACAGTGGCCATATCGCTTTCGGACTTTCGTCCCCCGGCTTTCTTTCGCAGAAAAGCAGGGGGATGAAACAGACGCATACAGCGGCGGGTCCGTCACGGCTTTTAACCGTGTTCCCTTTTTATAAACCCGTAATTGGTGTACTGATTTTCAAAGAGCTTTGACTTTACTCTTCTAACTCTCCTCGCCCGACATAGCAACAAAAATCTGAATTTTTCCCCAGCCGTCATTCTCCGGCCCGCGTAAAAGGTTTTATTGACGGACTGCCAACGGCCGATATACTGACAGAGTCATACAGGAACAATCACAGAGGAAAAATGACAAGAAGTTTGCTTGAAAACAAAATTACGCGGCTAATTCTTATACTCCTGACAGGCGTATGTCTTTCCGGCTGCAACCCCGCCAAAAACGACCTCGCCGCCTTTGACCGCCGTTTCGAAGCAGCCGATTACAATAACGCCGGTCTTTACGCCCAAAATAAAATAAAAGACAGGAAAAATCCCTCAGGCAGCGACCTCCTCTGGACAATTCAGCTCGCCGCCGCAGAAAGGGCACAGCTCCACCATCCCCAAAGCGTCGTCTGCTTCGACAAAGCCGAAGACATGCTCAAACACTACGACCAGCAGTCCGAACTGCTCGACACTGTCGGCTCCACCGTCGTCAACGACAACCTCGTCCCCTACAAAGGCGAAGAATACGACGGCGTGATGCTCAACACCTACAAAGCCCTCGATTTTATGGCCCAAAAAAATCTTGACCTCGCAAGGGTCGAGCTGAACCGCGCGCTCGAAAGGCAGACCCTCGCCAAAGAACACTTCAACGCCGAAATCAGAAAACTCGAAGACCAGCTCGAAAAAGAAAAAAACAAGGCCGACGTCAAAAAAATGGTTGACGACCCGAACATCACCAGCCGTACAGCCGTTTACTATCCAAACCTTGACAAGTTCCAGCCATACCCCGATTTCGTCAACCCGTTCACAACGTATCTGGCCGGGCTGTTTTTCAATCTCGTCGGCGACCACCAAAAGGCCGCCTATCTTCTCAAAGAGTCATACGGTATGGTCCCCGACAACGACTACATCGCCCAGGACCTCCTGCTCACCGACGATTGTATCTCCGGCAGGGCAAAACTCGAAAACCTCGTCTGGGTCATATTCGAAAACGGCCTCGGCCCGGTCAAAGAGGAAGTCCGAATCGACCTGCCCCTGTATCTCGCATCCAGCCGCGTTTACTATGCCGGTGTCGCACTCCCCCGCCTGCGGTTCCGAAGTATCGCCTACCCCTGCCTGGCGATTCAGGCCGACGCCGGCGTCTATCACACAAAACAGGTGGCCGATATGGAAAGGGTTATCCAGACCGAATTCAAAAAGGACTTCAAGGGTATCCTCGCCAGGGCCATCGCCTCCGCAGTCCTCAAAGCCGTCACCCAGGCGTCGCTGCGGAATCAGGATAACGGCTCCATCGCAGCCGCATTATTCGCCGTTTACAGCTACGCCTCCACTGCCGCAGACGTCCGAATATGGTCCGCCCTGCCGAAGGACTTCCAAATCGCCAGATGCACCATACCAAACGACCGAAAGCTCAAAATCATCCCCGCCGGCGGAACGCCTTTCGAAGTTAATATTTCCACTTGCACAAACGCTATCGTATATATTAAAATTACGTCTGCCGGGAACCAGCCGGTATTCGAAGTTATGACTTTTTAGGAATTCTTTCTGGAGGTGAACTATGAGATTAGTGCTTTATACTTTACTGTGTATCGTCACGGTCGGCGTATGTAGCTGTCAGACGCAGGAAAAAGGGGTAATCCTGCAGGAAGGCGTCGGAAGCGATAACCTCGCAAACAACGTCGTAACAAGGCCCGTCATTCACGCCTTCAGTGCGCTTATCGGCGAGGGCATCGAGATTAGACAGGCGGTCTCTTACGTCAACAAAGATGGTTTTATGCAGCTTGACGTCAACGGCTACAACAAATCGTTCCAAACAAGAAGGTTCGAATACAAGGTCGAATGGCTCGACGCCTCAGGCCTCCTCATCGACTCCGCAACCAACAAGTGGCTCCTCACCTCTGCGGCGGGTAAATCTCCCTTTACTATCAAGGCCATTGCCCCGCGAACAGGAGCTGTGGATTTTAGACTGAACACTCGAATAGTCAAATAACTGATTGGAGATATAACTATGACTAAAAAATTACTGCCTTTCGTCCTAACAGTTGTTCTTGCCGGCTGCCAGGCCCCGACCCAAAATATCGACACCATCAATGACCCCGGCAAGGCCGTCCTCGGCCTCGACTACCGCGACTTCGACCGCGCCGCAAGCGAAATGATTCAATCTATGATTGCCTCGGGTGCATTCAAAAAAGAAGGCGGCGGCAGATACGTCGTCGCAAAAGGCCGTATCCTAAACGACACTATGCAGCGAATCGACACCGACCAGCTTATTGCTAAAGTCGAGCAGGAAATGACCCGCTCAGGACTCGTCGTTATGACCTCCGCCGTTGGCGCCGGCTCCGCACCAAAAGACAGCCTGGTTCACGACGTCAGGGAACTTCGCGATTCCGACAAGGCCGATGAGTTCAACAAAGATACCCTCCAGGCAAAAGGTCAGCTTATCGCTCCTGAGCTTAGCATCTCAGGCAAAATCATCCAGAGAGATGTCCGCTACGACAACGACAAAAAGCAGGTCGAATACTATTTCCAGCTCCAGATGACCAATCTAACCAATGGCCTGGCCTTCTGGCAAAATGAAATTGTTCTCGGTAAACGCGGCAGCAACAAGAGCGTCTCCTGGTAGCCAATTCGTCTGTTGTGCCGCCTTTTTTGTAGGGCGGGGGCTTTATCCGCCGCAGGCGGATTACCCCGCCGATTGGGAGTGCAAAAAAATGAAACCCTTATGCGCACTGTTCGCAATAACGCTCGCCCTCTGCCCCTTCACATTTTGCATCGCTGCCGCACCGGCTGCGGACGCCAATGCTTCCTCTAAGGATGCAACCCTGCAACAGGTTAAGGGCCAGGGTCCCACAAAAGATGAAGCCATAAAAAATGGCCTCTTTCAGGCCGTCGCGCAGGCAAAAGGCGTCAAAGTCGGCTCAGGCGACTATTCCTTCGGCTATCGCTCCGCCTCCGCGGACATCAACAGAACCGGCACAGGCAAACAGGTCGCCTTCGACGCCGTCTCCGTCCAGACCGCGGGAACTCTCCAGACAACCGACATCGCGGGCCTCGTCAAAACCTACGAAATCATCGACGAAAAGAAACTCGACGACGGCTCTTATCAGGTTACACTCAAGGTCTGGGTCCTGGACCATCTGCCCGTTGACAAATCCGCACGCCTGCGGGTCGCCGTGATGCCGATAAGAACAAACTGGGGGTCGTATATCTTCGCGGGCCTCGTTATGCCCGCCGACCACCTTTCAGACCGCCTCGCCCAGAAGCTCACCACCATGCTGACCCAGACCAATAAATTCGCGGTCCTCGACAGACAGCACATCTCCGAATACCTCCACGAGCAAAACGTCCTGTTTTATTCCGCCCCCATTGAGGAGCAGGCCAGAATAGGTGAGGCACTCGGCGCAGATTTTCTGCTCGTCGGAACTGTTACCGAAGCAGGCCTGCGCATTGAACGAACCGCCACCGACGCCATCGCAAATGTTACCTCCACGGAATACGACGCGGACTTCGCATTCGATTACTCCCTTATCGTCGCGCCCTCAAGGCAGGTCAAATTCTCCGACACCGTCCGCCTGCATCTCGAAACCGACGAAGTCAAAAAACTTGTCAAAAAATGGGAGCCCTCCGAACTTGACTATGACGAAATCGCCGACAACCTCCTTGCCAAAGCCGCAACCGAAGTCGTTAACAAGCTCAGCGACAGATTATACCCGCCCCGCATCGCCTCAATAGCCACCGACGGCAGCGTCATCATCGACCAGGGCGGCGACCGCTTCGTTACAGGCACACTGCTCGACGTCTTCAAACCGGATAAGCAGATAACCGATTCCGACACCAAAGAATCCCTCGGCCAAACCGAAATCCTCGTTGCCACTGTCAGAATCGATAAAGTCGCCCCCAATATGTCATACGCCTCCGTTGTCTCAGGCGACGCGTCGAAACTCTCGCAGGGACTTGTTTGTCGAATTAAATCGCTTCCGCAACAGGAACCCGAAGGTGCAAAAAGCCGGGTCGAACGAACACCCCAGGGAGGCGTCAAACTCCCATTCGATTAACCTTCTGTGGAAACCTCCGTGCGCAGAGGATTGTTATCTTGCTAAGTAAAGAATGATGCCTAAGAAGATGAGTATGACGACGACGCAGACGCCTATTGCGGTAAAAAATAGCCACATAAACCATCTGTTCTGCCGCGAGACGATGAATTTCAGGTATCTGTCGCTGGCAGCAAAAGTCCGGCTCATCTGCGCTATGCCGTCGGTGTGCTCCTGCGTGCTCTGGTTCATTTTCCCCAGCGACTGATTGAACTTATTGAACGTCTCCGTCATTTGAACATCCACGTCCGCCGCTGCGGCAAGCTGCCGGTCGATATTACCAAGCATATCCGTCTGCTTCGCCGACTCCGTGGGAATCTTGTCTATGGCGCTAAGCAACTGCTGGTCTTTTAGCAGGTTCGATTTCAATTGGCCTACGAGTTGCTCGGTCAGAACCTTCTGGTTCTCTACGGAGGCGGGAAAACTCTCCACTAATCGCGGAAGCTGGTCTATTCTCGCTATAAGGTCTTCGTGCTGGGCGACCTGTTTGCGAAGGTGTTCGTTAATGCCGCTTAGCTCGTCGATGAGCCGGTCGAAACCGGCCTGAAGCTTTTCGATTGATTCGCTTTTGCCGCGGACTGCTACGGCTTTAATCGCGTCCCGCTCGGCCGTGCCCGACGCGTCGCTGTCCGCCATCAGCCCGTCCTCGGACAGCCGAGGCGCGACATAATCGCTATGGGCCGTTTCTCGCCGGCCACGCAACCACTTGCCAAAACGCAATAATATTCCCTGCATTCCCATCATTTTCCTTACTTGCCTGCACCCGCACGTCTTTGGCGGGTGTCCCCGAGTGTCTGCTTCCTTGGTCAAGCAACAGGGGATCCACTTTTTACTTTTGCTCTTTGCGTCCTGCCTGCCCCTGCAAGTCGTAGGCAGGGGGTGGTTTTATTTTAAGAAGATTATCACACATTCCCCCTATATTGCCAAGCCCTTTTTTTATCGTATGGGCAACCCTTGCCGTCAGGCATCCCTTACGGGAGTGGTTGCCCTTTTCCCCGCCGCAGCGAAGGCCATACCCCTGCTTACAACTTGCGGGGGCAGGGAAGTAACTTCCCGGGGAGAGCCGGTTGGATGAGGAACTGGATTGACGAAAGATAAAAGTTTGGGTATTGTGGGGTCGGGAAATTAAAGGCATTGGATGGAGTTTTGCGATATGGGCGGTGCACCGAAGGAAGTAATAGAACTTATTGAGCGATTCGAGCGGAATATCGAATCGTATAAACGGCAGGGATATCACGAGGCCGGGGTGCGGAAGGAATTTATCGACCCATTCTTTGAGGCGCTGGGATGGGACGTAGCAAATAAAGATAGCGTCAAGTATTATGTGTAAGTTTAATTTTATGCCAGCGAAGGAATTGGCCAAAGACAGCCCTTTCGATGGCTGAATCGTCATAGAAGCAGCCCATAGGTCGTAAACGCTGTCTCAATGTTTTAATCAGCCGTTCCA
>JBDRMP010000079.1:0-18151 GCA_043811995.1 Planctomycetota bacterium | reverse complement strand
GCAGCGTTGCGTCGCGAGACTTTGAAGCAAACATTTTTTGAAACTTTTGGCCATAACCGTAAAAATCGAAAAATCGTACGCCAGTTCTATAAGTTAATGAAACTGGCCGCTTAACAAATCAGTTTTTGGAAAGTGCAGATTGAAAGAAACTTTCATAAAAAGACCTTGGTTAATAATTTTTATACCAATTATGCATCTTATTGTTGGAATATTATAACTTAACTTTAATGAATCGGTAGCTCTTTGAAAAATGAAAACGCTTGCGTTAAAAAGCGATCCCTCGACTCCGCTCGGGACAGGCGGCACGATAGTCTGCTGGGGCGATGACTACTACGGAGTCGATGAGCTAATACCGCCTGCGGGTAACGACTTTAACGCCATATCGGCGGGATATTATTATTCGCTTGCTCTGAAAAATGACGGCACAATCGTCGGATGGGGAGGCGACTGGTGGGGGCAGGTAAGCGATATACCCGAAGGCAATGATTTTGTCGCCATATCAGCAGGAGGATTTCATATAGTGACGCTGACAAATGACGGCCGGATTCTGTCCTGGGGCTGGAATGATTATGACCCGCCGCCTTATCCTGTGCCGGAAGGGATTGTATTCGCGAGAGACGTTGCCGCCGGCTGGAAATTCAGCGTTGCCTTGAAAGCCAGGTAATGCCCCGGGAAGGTAGGATAGCAATCCTGCGGCCTGCATTTCAAGTAAGCCGCAATTCACTTCTTGTTTTCTTCCTCGCCCGGTTCCTCAGGCGGTTCGTCCTCGTCTATCTTCCACTTCTCGCTTTCGTCGATGTCGCCTATTTCCCGTTCGACCATCTTCATCATTTTTCGCTGCAGGGGCTCCATTTCCTTCTGCCAGTGCAGCATCCCCTGATAACTTGCCAGGAGCATATCCAGCCGAATCAACTGCCACTTGGCGATGCACTCCGGCTCCTTGATATTCGAGAACGGGTCGCACTTAAAGGCCCGGCGACCGTCAGGTCCAATCTCGCACAATTCACACTGAACGCACTGAATCATCTTTATTTCTCCGCATTTGGACTTTGACTTTTCATAGGTTTATATATAGTATCAAACGTCTAATGTAATAGACAGGTTCATTTTATACGTTCTTTATGTTCGATTGACGGAGAAAAATATGGCAAAACCGAGACGCAGGCGCAAAATCGGCAGCAAAAAGCGCCACCAGAAGTGGAAAATTCGCCATAAGATAAGCTGGTAAGTAAAGCCCCAACATAAAGTTGGGGGCTTGCTAACGGCACTCGAGAAAATGAAACACTACACCGTAACCTTTCAGCCCGATGGCAGACAGGTCGCTATTCACGCCGGAGCAAATCTTGTCGAAGCGGCGGGGATGGCAGGCATCGTTCTCGACACCGCCTGCGGCCAAAAGGGCACCTGTCGCAAATGTGCCGTAACCCTGCTGCCGCAGAATCAATCCGTCCTCGCCTGTCAATACCAAATTCAAAACGACCTCACCGTCCTTGTCCCACACGATTCGAGATTTATCGAGCATAAAATCCTGACCGAGGGCCTCATCAGGCCGGATGCCGTCACGCCGGATATCTATAAAAAATATCTTTCGCTTGCAGGCAATAACCCCATACTGGGCCTGGCCGTCGATGTTGGCACGACAACCGTCGTCGCCAAAATCATCGATATGAAAACCGGCAGGGTAATCACGACCGCCGCCGACCTCAATCCGCAGACGAAATTCGGCGACGACGTAATCTCCAGAATTGCTTACGCCCGGGACGAAGCC
The DNA here is from genome assembly GCA_043811995.1 of Planctomycetota bacterium. Taxonomy (GTDB): domain Bacteria; phylum Planctomycetota; class Phycisphaerae; order Sedimentisphaerales; family Anaerobacaceae; genus Fen-1362. The sequence continues at coordinate 16,383 of JBDRMP010000079.1, read as the reverse complement.
AAGCTGACTGAGCTTAACAAACTAATCCTCAACCGGCTTAATTTTCTCATTGCCGAATGCTGCGGCGGAGGGGCCGTAAGAATAAACGATATTTACGAGGCCTGCATCGTCGGCAATACGACGATGAACCATATCTTCCTGCGACTGCCCATATCGCAGCTCGGCCAGGCGCCTTACAAGGCGTTCTCCGTTGACGCAAAAGATTCAAGCCCGAAGGACATTCCCCTGCGAATGAACCCGGCTGGCAACATCCACACGCTTGCCAATATCGCCGGTTTCGTCGGTGCAGACACAACCGCCGTGGCGCTGGCCGTCGCGCTCGATAGCGCCGACGAAACGTCGCTGGCAATCGACATCGGCACAAACGGCGAAATCGTCCTCGGAACAAAGGATAAGCTCTTAGCCGCGAGCTGCGCCGCCGGGCCTGCCTTCGAAGGCGCCAGAATCACCTGCGGCTCGAGGGCCTCCGATGGCGCAATTGAGGCCGTTGTCCTTACAAAAGACGGTATCGACGTTGATGTAGTAGGAGAGCGCGGTCCCGTTTCGATATGCGGCTCAGGCCTCATAGATGCCGTCGCCGTTCTCCTCGACCTGGGCGCAATCGACCCAACGGGCCGGTTTGCCAGGCCTGATGTGCTCAAGACCGGTGTAACCGAGGTAAATCGCCAGACCGCCTTCGTCCTTGCCCTCGATGAAAAAGGAAACCCCTCCGTATATCTCACCCAAAAAGACATCCGCGAGGTCCAGCTCGCCAAGGCCGCCATTCGCACCGGAATCCGCCTTCTCCAAAAACGCCTCTCAATCGCCGACGCAGACATAAAGCATATTTTTCTTGCAGGCGCCTTCGGCAATTACATCCGCCCCCAATCGGCTCTGCGCATCGGCCTGCTCCCAAGTGTTCCCGTCGAGCGGATTCAGTCCATAGGCAACGCCGCCTGCTCCGGCGCACAACTGGCCCTTGTCAACTCACACTATCGAACGCTCGCCGCGGACCTCGCCCGCAAAATTGAATATATCGAAATCGCCAACGAGCCCGAATTCCAGGCCGTCTTTGCCGACTCTATGCTTTTCTAAATCCGCCAAACGGGCGAAATCGAAAATCTGAAATCGGCAATCTAAAATCTGTTTGTTATTTCTTCTTCTTGCCCTTGCTCTTCTTGACCTTCTTGACGCTCTTTTTCATTGAACCTCTGCATCCGCACGTTTTGCACATCTTCGCTTCCTTTCAAATATGTTTTTATGTGTTAGTTGATAAAATGCTACTTTTGAATACTGCTAAAGTCAAGGTCGAGTCCTTATGTTTCCAGGTATCAATTGCCGACGTTACCTGTATCTGCTACCATATTTTCAAAACGTATCATAAGGAATCTGATGAACGAGTCGCAGAGACCACAAAAAACACGTCTGAAATTCGCCGCGATGGCTGCCGCGTATTCCTCCGGCAACCTTAACGATAACTTCTTCAAGCAAAGCGCACTGATTCTGGCCGTGCTTTCCGGCAAGGCGTATCTGCAGGGTTACGCCACAATCGTTTTTACTCTGCCCTTCATACTCTTCGCCGCCTACGCCGGCTTCTGTGCCGACAGGTTCTCAAAGCGCTCGATGATAATCACCGCCAAAGCACTCGAGCTTGCCGTTATGTTTCTTGTCGCGTTCGCCGTTTACTCGCTCAGCTGGTTTTTGATGATGCTCTCGCTTGGCCTGCTGGGCCTGCAGGCCACGCTTTTCGGTCCGTCTCTCAACGGCACTATCCCTGAGCTTTATCCGCCGCACTATGTCCCCACTGCCAATGCAATCATCAGGACGACCGTAACCGGCTCAATCCTTGTCGGAATCGCGGCTGCCGGCTTCATACTGGATATAAATGGCTTTGTGGGAAATGTTCCGGTCTCACGGATCATAGTGGTCTGTGTTGTGATTGTCGTTTCCATTATCGGTCTGGCCGCTTCATTCGGTGTCCCGAAATTCCCCGCCGCTGACCCCAACGCACGTTTTCCCTGGGCCGGACCGTTAAATTCCATAAAAACGCTCTTCCGTCTGCGAAGCGATTCTCTTCTGACGGTCTCGGTTGTCTCCAGCGCATTTTTCTGGTTCATCGCCTCTCTTCAAATCCTCATTGTAAATCAGCTCGGGCTTGCGCAGTTCGGCTTGTCGGCAGCAATGACCAGCACGCTTGTGCTCATCGAGCTTGGAGGTATCGCCACAGGAAGTTTGCTTAGCACATTATTGGCAAAGGGCCACAAATGGTACCGAGTCCTCGTTTCCGCCTCCGGCGTTATGGCCGTTTGTATGTTTCTTATGGCTTCCGTCCCTTATCTGCCTGGGCCGGTGCGAAAGCCCGCTGTAGTGACTTCTCTTGTTGTTCTCGGAATGGCAGGGGGGCTGTTCCTCATACCGCTTGCGAGTTTCATCCAGATAAGGCCTGCCCCTGACATAAAAGGAAGGGTAATTGCCGCGTCCAGCTTCGCCGATTTCTGCGGCATATCCATCTCAGGCGTGATTCTTACTTTATTCAATAAACTTGCCATAAGACCCAGTAATTGTTTCGGCCTTATGGGTATAATGGTTGCGATGGTGGCAATCTGGCTGTTTTTTGTTTTGCCAAAGGAATCGGCCAATGCTTGATTTTTTAGTCCGAACAATCGCTAAGCTTGTCCTGTCGCTGCGTTACCGCATCCGTCTCATCGGCCTCGACAAAATCGCCGCTAAAGGCAAGACCGGTATCGTCTTTCTCCCAAACCATCCGGCCCTAATTGACCCCGTCATTATGTTCACTTATCTTCACGGCCCATTCGCGCCGCTTGGTTTTGGCGACAAGGACCAGGTTGACAGATTCCTTATCCGCACCTTCGCCCGCAGGTGGGGCGTTCGGACCGTTCCGAGCATCGCAGCATACGGCCCAGCCGCAAAAGCCGAAGTAGAAAAAGTCCTCGATGAGACAATCGAAGGCCTAAAGCAGGGACAAAATCTTGTCCTATGGCCCGCGGGACGAATCTATCACACCTGCAAAGAATCCCTCGGTGCTAATAGCGCCATCGAAAAAATCCTTAAGAGCTGCCCCGATGTCCGCATCGTCCTTGTTCGCACACGAGGCCTGTGGGGCAGTTCCTTTGGCTGGGCAAGCGGCAAAGAACCTCTCGTTATGCCCGTCCTGCTCAAAGGCGTCCTGCAATTGCTCGCGAGCTTTATCTTCTTCGCTCCCCGCCGAAAAGTTACTATCGAGTTTTACGAACCCGGGAATTTGCCCCGTGACGCCGACCGAAACACCTTCAACCGTTACCTCGAAGATTTTTATAACGAAAATGCCCCGCACAACACTCACGTCCCCTATACTATCTGGGAAAAAGGCGGCACACATATCGTGCCCGAGCCGAAGCCGCCCATTTTACAGACGGATTACTCATCTGTTCCAAAAGCCACACGACAAATCGTTCTCAAACACCTCACCGAGCGTGCCGGCATACAGAATCTCAAAGAAACCGACCGCCTTGCCGCTGACCTCGGTATGGACAGCTTGGCCCGCACGGATTTGCTTTTGTGGATTGAAACGGAATTCGGCTTCCGTCAGCCCGATGCCGATGCTATGACGACCGTCGGCGACGTAATGCTCGCCGCTTGCGGCCGACTCGTTTATCTTGCCACAACCTCCGTTAAACCAGCCGCAAAGGGCTGGTTCAAACCCGCGGCGGCTCAACGTGCATCGCTGCCGACTGGCGAATCACTAATCGAAATATTTCTTAACCAGGCCAAGCGAAATCCCTCCCGCATCGTCGTTGCCGACCAGACCTCGGGCGCAAAATCATATCGTGAGCTCATCACCGCCTGCCTTGTGCTTCGCCCGATTATCCAAACACTCGTTGGTGACTACATCGGCATAATGCTGCCCGCCTCCGTCGCCGCCAACGTTGCGTTCTTGGCGACGTTGTTCGCCGGCAAGGTCCCCGTTATGGTCAACTGGACCGCAGGCCCGCGAAATGTCGTTGCCTCTTTAGACGCCGTCGGCGTCAAACATATCCTCACCGCAAAACCCCTCGTCGATAGAATCGCCCTGCAGGGTATCGACCTGTCGGCTATATCAGAACGATTTTGCTTCCTCGAACAGTTCCGTGAGAAAATCTCCCGCGGTCAAAAGCTCACCGCCTGGCTTATCGCTCATCTTTCCTGGTCGTCTCTGCGCAGGACGAAAGTCCACGAAACCGCCGTTATCCTCTTCACCAGCGGCTCCGAAACCCTGCCCAAGGCCGTCCCGCTGACGCACTCCAACTTAATGGCCAATATGCGAGACGTGCTTAGCGTAATCAAACTTTACGAAACCGACCGGCTTATCGGTTTTTTGCCGCCTTTTCATTCATTCGGCCTGACCGTCACAATGCTTTTGCCGCTGCTCGCCAACGCACAGGTCGTCTATCATCCAAATCCCACCGAAGCCGACACACTGACCAAAATCATCAATGCTTATAAAGTCACGCTGCTGCTCGGCACTCCGACCTTCGTCGCCGGTATTCTCCGCGTCGCAGATGATAAACAGCTCGCCTCGCTTCGTCTGGCTGTTACGGGCGCTGAAAAATGCCCTAAAGCTCTCTATGATTCCCTTGCCCAAAAATGTAAACAGGCCGTCGTCCTCGAGGGCTATGGCGTCACAGAATGTTCTCCCATAATATCTCTCAACGACGAAAATAATCCGCAGCCCTTCTCAATCGGAAAGGTCCTCCCTTCGCTTGAATATCTTCTCGTTCATCCCGAAACACAAAAGCTCCTCTCTCCGCCCGCGACGGGATTGCTCCTTGTCAATGGCCCAAACGTTTTCTCCGGCTATCTTAACTACTCAGGCAAATCACCCTTCATCGAAATAGAAGGCAAACAATGGTACAGCACCGGTGACCTCGTCTGCATCGACCAGGATGGCCTGCTTACCTTCCAGGGCCGGTTGAAACGCTTCGTTAAATTAGGCGGTGAAATGATTTCCCTTCCAGCCATTGAATCCGTTCTCGAAGCCGCCTTTCCCTACGAATCCGACAAAGGCCCAACTCTTGCCGTCGAAGCGACCGGCGATGAACAGCCGGAATTAGTCCTGTTTACATCGCGCGATATCGACCGCGAAGATGCCAATAAAAAAATCCGCGCCGCAGGCCTCTCCGGTTTACATAGTATCCGCCGCGTCATTAAACTCGATGAAATTCCCCTCCTCGGCACAGGAAAAACCAACTACCGTGCACTAAAACAGCTCCTCGCTAAGCCCCAGTAAACTTCTTAAATTCTTCAATTAACTGTTTCGTTAATTTCCCCGGCCGGCTGTCGCCGATTGCCTGCCCGTCAAATTTCACGACCGGAACGATATCCTTGGTTGTCACCGCGATAAAAAGTTCTTCCGCCTTGGCCGCTTCTTCTATATGCAATGGTCTTTCTTCGACGTCTAATCCGATATCGCCAGCCGCCTTAATTACATATTTGCGCGTTATCGATGGCAGGATATTGGTCGAAAGCGGGGCGGTTCTTAATTTGTTGTTTACGATACCGAAAAATGCCGAGCCGGCCCCCTCGGTTATCATGCCTTGCTCATTAACGAATATTGCCTCATCGCATCCCTTTTGTTTTGCGTCGTTTCTTGCCAGGACGTTCGCCAGCAGATTCAGCGATTTTATATCGCACCTCTTCCACCTTATATCAGGATATGTCGATACCGCGACGCCCTCGTTTTTCAGCTTCGGATTGTCCTTAAGCTCCATAACGGTCAAAAAGAAATTTGGCCTCATATCCTCGTCCGGCAAATGGTCCCTCAACCCCGACCCGCGAGTGATATGAAAATAAATCCTGGCATTGGCAATCCCCGCCTTCTCGAACGCTGTCAGCAGCCGTGACCGGATATCCTCAATCTCAATACCGGTTATCTCCACCGCCGCCAAACTGTTTTTAAGCCGGCCAAAATGCTCCTCCAACGCGAAAATCCTGCCGTTATAGCTCCGCAGCACCTCATAAACCCCGTCCCCGAAAAACGTCCCCCGGTCCAGATACTCCGGCCCAACCTCCTCAAGAGGCAATATTTTGTCATCTACCATTGCAATCTGCATTTCGTATACTCCTTCGGTTCGCCCCCAGGTTTACCCGCCTCAGGCGGGCCCGCCTGGGGGTTATAAAAAATATCCTAAATTTGCCTTTACTGCAACAGACCTTACGCTATAATATCTTACTTTTAGTCGAATGTTTGGCAGTCATTTACTGGAGTATCTGTAATGTATGCGGTAATCGAACAAGGTGGTAAACAATATAAGGTCAGTCAGGGCGACACGCTCGATATCGAGCTGACGGAAGTCGCCCCGGATGCCAAGACGCTCGTAATTGACAAGGTTCTTCTTGTCAGCGACGGCAAAGACCTTAAAATCGGCTCTCCCTTGGTCGAAGGCGCTAAAGTAGTCGCCTCATTCGAAAAAACCGCAGCCGAGGCCGTCGTCAAGGGCCAAAAACTACACCCAACCTATTTACGCAGACGAAAGGCAAGCAAAAAGCGAACCGGCCATCGCCAAAAATACCTGCGTATTACCATAGACAGAATCGAGGCCTGATTATTTTCCCGAAATCACGCCAGCTAAAGAAAATTTATAAAGTCCGAAAACGGCTGTCTTTCGTTATCGGTAGAACCTATTTCAAGAAAAATTAGTCGAGAAGGAGTGTTCAATGAACATCTATGTTGGAAATTTGTCGTTTGAGGTTAATGAAGACGACCTGCAGCAGGCCTTTAGCGCCTTCGGCCAGGTCGCCACGGTTAACATCATAAAGGACAAGTTCAGCGGCGAATCAAGGGGATTCGGATTTGTGGATATGCCCGCTAAAGCCGAGGCCGAAGCTGCCATCGCGGGGCTTAACGGCACGGATCTCAAAGGACGCGCAATCACCATCAACGAGGCAAGACCCCGAACTGAGAGTCGTGGCGGCGGCGGTGGCGGCGGAAGAGGCGGCGACAGACGCGGCGGCGGCGGTGGTTTTAGAGGCGGCCGGGGCGGCGGTGGCGGTGGCGGCGGACGTCGGCCTTACTAAAGTAGAACAACGCTGAAAAACTGGCCAGTTGACAGTCGTAACCGACTGTCAACTGGCTGGATATTAAAGCTGGTTTTATTGTTTACCTGTGTGAGATTTCATCATCTCTTCGGCTCTTCTGCGCCAATCGGCTGCACCTTTGTCGACAAAATATTCGAATGACGCGTCATCTGCCAGCTTGCCTAATAGCGCCTTGCGTTCGGCCGGGTCTGAAATCGCTTCAATAATGTGTCCTCGAACTGCCTCCAGCTCCGCCAAAAATTCGCCGTGCTTCTCGGTGAAAATATTTTCTAATTTCTTCCTGATATGTCCCGCGTATGCCGGGCTTTTGCCCTCGGTGCCGATAGCTATCTGCAAATCGCCGCGTTTGACGACAGCGGGGACGTAAAAATCGCACAGTCCGGGCGAATCCACGACGTTGCACAATATCTCAAGCTCCTGGCAATCCTTGTATATCCGCCCGTTCAGTTCAACATTATCCGTCGCGGCTATCGTAAGCGTCGCCCCGACAAGATAATCTTTTGAATATTTGCTCTCTATGAGTTCCGTCTTTGTCCCGCCGCACAATCCCCTAAGCACATCGCTGATTCGCTCCGCGACAACGACAAGTCGTGCCCCGGCCTTCAGCACCGGCTCCGCCTTTCTCGCCGCGACCGTTCCGCCCCCGATTATCACTACCCGCCGGCCGCCCAACTCCAGAAATATCGGATACTTCGCCATATCCGCTATTATACCGCTCGCTTACGATAAACACGATTTAATTGAAATAATTATCGCCACGAGGTAAACTTCTGTTAATGAACACAATGCCAAAAAGAATCAAACCGCCATTAACTGACGCTGTCATTCGCTCGCTAAAGGCAGGCGACGAGGTCCTTATCTCAGGCACTGTCTATACCGCACGCGATATGGCCCATAAACGGCTCTGCGAAGCGATTGATAAGGGGCAATCGCTGCCGTTCCCCCTAAAAGGCGCCATCATTTATTTTTGCGGCCCAACCCCGGCACCACAGGGAAAACCCATCGGCGCCGCTGGCCCTACAACGTCCTCAAGGATGGATACCTTCAGCCCCGCTCTAATCGCCGCCGGACTCAAGGCAATGCTCGGAAAGGGCTATCGAAACCAGCAGGTCAGAGACGCCCTCAAAAAATACTGCGCCGTCCACCTCTCAACCCTCGGCGGGGCAGGGGCCTTGCTCGCCAAACGCATCGTCGACGCCGAAGTTATCGCCTACGAAGACCTCGGCACAGAAGCAATCAGGCGTCTCGAAGTCGTCGATTTTCCCGCCATTGTCGCCTACGACTCTTTCGGCAATACTGTTTATAAATGAATGACCACAACGTGTATCTTTACGGTATGACCGTGCTTTCAACGATTCACCAGTTGAAGGCCAAATTCCCCTCAGCCAACGGCTATCAGGAGATTCAAAATACCTTTGTCATTCCCGGCGGCGAGTCGGCCAATAGCGCAATCGTGTTAAGTAATCTCGGTGTGCTCATAATGCTTGATGGCTGTTTCTTAGGTGATTTGACCGCCGAATCACTTCGCACGTATTTACAAAATCGTGGTGTTGATTGTTCCCTTCTGCGCTATCAGCCCGGTTTCCCCGGCTGGCGGGATGTCGTCTTCTGCGACGGACATACCCGTACCGTTTTCGGCTGGTTCGTCGATTATCTCTTCGGCGGGCAAAAATTCTGGAATAAGCCCGACGAGCAGGCAATCAAATCCGCTAAATGTGTCGCCCTCGACCCGTTCTTCGGCGACGAGTCCGAAGAGGTCGCCCGACTGTGCCAAAAACATCACAGGGACTATGTAACTATCGATAGCCGTTTTGATACAGTCATCGCACAAGAAGCACGAGTGATTGTTTGTTCACAGGAATTTCTCGACCGCGAGTATCCAGGCGTTGAATATCAGGCATTGCTGAAGCAATACCAGTCGAACTGTTCCGGCTTAGTAATTTTCACCTTTGGCGGTAAACCCATTCTCTATGGCTCCACACAAACGTCCATTCAAACGTTTCAGCCATATCAAATTACCGTAGTGGACACGCTCGGCGCAGGCGACACGTTTCGCGCATGCGTCGTTTATGGCGTGCTAAAGGGCTGGTCCGATGCGGAGATTGTTCGTTTCGCCTCGGCTGCCGCCGCTGCCTCATGTCTGAGGTTTCCGTCTGTATACCAACCGCCTTCGCTGGCAGAAGTGCAGGAAATGATAACCTCGCGTTCAGATTGATAGCGAAGCCGAATATCAGCCGACGCTGATTTCCTTGCTCGACTCCCAAAGACCGTGGATATTGCACAACGCCAGTGCGTGCAGCGTCCCCGCCTTGGTGGTCTTCATCGTAACAATCACTTCGTGGTGTGTATAAACGGGGCCTTTGTTCGCACCTTCCGTCGATTCGCCGTGGGCGTTGAATTCCGCGTGCACGACCTCGTATGCGAACTTCTCGTCCTCTGCGTGCATATACAGCGTTATCCAGCGAATATGGTGCTCCGTCGTATTCGGATGGGCTATCTCCTTGCCCAGCGTCACCTTTACCTGGAACATCTCGCCTGCCTTTACCGTGTCCGGGCACTCGATAACCGGCACGTGCTTCTCGGTCTTCCAGTCCGCCTTTTTGATATGTGCGCTCAATTCCGCCATAATCTCACCTTGCCTTTATTCCTAACAATAATGTTCCCAAAACTTATTTGTATTCCTTAATCAACTCTAACATTTTACGGTCGAGCTTATGTCCTTTATAGTCCTCATATTGCACGTCTGTTCGCCCGCTGTTGAGCACTCCGAAATCGCCCTTCAAATTCCACAAAGCTTGCCCCCAGCCGACCTGTTTCCAGAGCGAAAGCACGTCCTTCATCCATGCCAGCACTACGTCGTGCGGGGTTTTGTTATAACAGCCCCATTCTCCCACGTGCACCGGCACGCCCTTTTTTACCAAAGGCATCCAGGTGTCAATCAACCTCGCCTTCAGGGCGGCCTTGTCCCAGACCTTTCCGTCATCGCCTTTCAGAGGCCAGGAAGGTACGCCGGACGACTCAAACGCGCCCTTTCCCACCCAGTCGGCCTTATAATGCGTTACCGTCATTGGCGTGTAGCCGCGAGTGCTTTGAACCACTCCCAAGTCCGCTATCCCGAAAATAGGCGTTCTGCCGGCGTCTTTCCCGTCCGAAACAATCAGCCGGCCGGGGTCTTCTTCCCTTATCGCCTTTACCAGCGCAGTAACTACCTCCATGTGACGCTTTTCGTCTTTCGTAAAGGGCGGCTCATTAATCAAATCAAAGCTCAGTTCCGAGCTTGGTATGCCTTTATACCTCCTCGCAAACATCTTCCAGTGATATATCGCTCCTTCCATTGCCTTTTGCATATTTTCAGGCGAATCCTCATAGAGGTCCACCGGCTCCTGATTTCGGCCGTTGATGCAGTAACCGGGAATGCGGTGCAGGTTAAGATTGACGTGTATCTTGTATCGCTTGCCCATCGCCACAACTTCGTCGATGTCTTTTATCACTTCCTCGTCAATCTTGAACCAGTCGTTTTTCGACGCCCATCGCCAGTACGACATCGGTATACGGGCAAAATCGAACCCCCAGTCGGTCATTATCTCGAAATCCTCTTCCTCGAATTTCGCCCTCGGCCCCCATTCCCCGAATTTGGCCAGAAGATTAAAGCCGCGATACTGGGAAAAACTCTTAATCGGTTTGTGCGGTTTGCTCATTGCTTGGGCTTTTAATCCTGTAATTGACATTGCTGCAAAAGTCCCGCTCGTCTTTAGAAAATCGCGTCTGTTCATAATGGATTCCCTAATAATAGTCGCTTTCGGATTGCTCATTTTCGAACATTCTAACATCGACACAAGTTATGTCAATCTCACCTCTCATAAATACTCTTACTATCCGGCGAAACGGTAAAACCTGTGGCTGGAACCGGTGGCGATGCGACGAATAACTTGTTTTCCACCTGCGGCTCGTTTATAATCACTACCGGACTGCGTTGTTACGAATAAGGAGATATCCCTTGAAAGTCGCATTACTCGGTTTAATGCAATCAGGCAAAAGCACTTTATTTTCCGCAATCAGCGGCAAACAGATGCTGCCCGCGGGAACCACGACCATTGAGCAGGCCGTCGTCGCTTGTCCCGATGAACGAATCGATTGGCTCAGCACAATCTATAAGCCCGAAAAAAAAGTATATGCGACTATCGATTGCCTTGACGTCCCAGGACTCAATTTTGCCGATGACCACGGCCGGGCCGCCGCAAGACGCCTCATAGACCAGGTTCGAACCGTCGATATGCTCGCGCTGGTAATCGGGGCATTCGAGGACACCGCCAACCCAGTCAAAGACCTTAATGACCTTCGCACCGAGCTTTTGCTCACCGACCTTGCTCTTGTAACGACGCGTGTGGAAAAACTCGAAAAAGAAGCCCACAAGCCCAGCAAGACCCAGGCCCACGACAAGGCCGAGCTTGAACTCCATAAAAAACTCCAGGCCGCCATCGAATCCGAAAAGCCCATCCGTTCCGCCATCGCAAATGACGCCGAACTGGAAATGATAAAATCGCTGGGTTTTCTCACCCTGAAACCAATGGTCGTCGCCGCCAACGTGGCCGAAGGGCAGTTGGATAAAAAATTCGATTTCGGACTTGATGCCTCCACGGCCGTTATCAGCGTTTGCGCCAAGCTCGAATATGAGCTTTCACAATTAGACGACGAAAGCAGAAAACAGTTTATGACTGATTTGGGAATTACCGAATCCGCCGCCGCTAAATTCGTCCACGCCTGCTACAAAACCCTCGGCCTGATTAGTTTCCTTACTGTTGGTCCCGACGAGGTTCGCGCCTGGTCTATAAAGCAGGGCACTATCGCCCACGACGCCGCAGGCAAGGTCCACTCCGATATCAAACGCGGATTCATTCGCGCCGAAACCTTCGGCTACGAAGACATAAAACAACTTGGCAATGAAAAAGCCCTCAAGGCCGCAGGTAAAATCCGCCTCGAAGGAAAGGACTACGTTGTCCGCGATGGCGATATCATCAACTTCCGCTTCAATGTCTGACAGTTATTTTTTAATTCCGCCTTTTGCCTTTTTAATTTTGACTTTGCACTGCGGCTGAAGGGGCTCGAACCCCCAACCTTTGGTTCCGTAGACCAACGCTCTATCCAATTGAGCTACAGCCGCTATTGTAGGCCGTCATTGTCGCTAATAACTCGCCGCTCGATAATATAATTATATGCTTTTGGCCTGCAAATGCAAAGGGTAATTTTCTTGACGGCAGGGGGGCGGTTTCTGTTAAATATCACGGTTTGTGAATTTCTTAAAGGATTGCTGATATGAATATGAAAGTAAGCAAAAGAGCGCAAGCGGTCGCGCCGTCAGCCACGCTGGCTGTTACCGCCAGAGCAAAAGAGCTAAAAGCACAGGGTATAAACGTAATTGGCTTCGGCGCAGGCGAGCCGGACTTCGATACGCCTGATTTTATCAAAGAAGCGGCTATTGCCGCCTTGAAAGCAGGCAGGACCAAATATACCCCGGCCTCAGGTACTCTCGAATTGAAAAAGGCCATTGCCGAAAAATTGCTCAGAGATAATGGACTCCAATACAAACCTGAACAAATTGTCGTCAATATAGGGGCCAAGCACTCCGTCTATAACGCTATGCAGGCCGTCCTCGACCCCGGCGATGTCGTCATTCTTCCCACGCCCTATTGGGTCACGTATATTGAGACGATAAAGCTGGCAGGCGCTAAGGCAAGAGTCGTAAAGACCAACAGGAAAACCAGCTACAAGATTACCCCCGAACAGTTGAAAAAGGCCATTGGCCAAAGGACGCGGATGCTCGTCCTCAACTCGCCGAATAATCCCGGCGGGTTTACCTATATCCCTGATGAGCTTGCCCAATTAGCCAAAGTCCTCGAAGGCACCGATGTCGTTGTTATGTCGGATGAAATTTACGAACGCCTCATTTATGGCAATATGAAATTTGTCAGCTTCGCGTCGTTAAGCCAGGACGCCTATGAGCGGACGCTCACAATCAATGGCTTCAGCAAAACATACTCAATGACCGGCTGGCGGCTCGGCTATACGGCTGGGCCGGTTGATGTGATAAAGGCGATGGGCCGTTTGCAGGACCACTCCACCAGCAACCCCGTGACATTCGCCCAGGATGCTGCCATTGCCGCCCTGAAAGACCCGAATAACGAAGTTGAAAAAATGCGCATCGAATTCGAAAAACGCGCCCAATATATGGTCGAACGCCTAAACTCAATAAAAGGCGTCAAATGCACTCAGCCCACGGGCGCCTTCTACTGCTTCCCAGATGTCTCGAAGCATTACGGAAAAACAAAAGGCGGAATCGAATTGAAAGGCAGTATGGATTTCGCAAAAGCGCTTCTCGAACAGGCCAACGTCGCCGTCGTGCCGGGCTTACCTTTCGGCTGTGACAAAAATGTTCGCCTGAGCTTTGCAACCTCGATGCAAAACATCACCGAAGGACTCAATCGTATCGAAAACTGGTTGGGATAGAATAAATCAAAAATTAATCCGCCTTCGCCCGGGAATACTACGGCGTGGCTTATGGCCGGCCCTTAAAAAGAATCCTTTTATTTCACGAAAGACCTCCTGAATGGTATAATTGCACTACGATTATTAAGAAGCTTTCAGTGAGGACTAAATGCGAAACAGCAGACACGTCAGAAAACAATCAAAGGCATCAGGACTGCCCCCCGGCACACTTGTCCACATCGGCGAGAAAAAACTGGAAACGCCCAGAATCACCATTATCGACTATGACGAGAAGAGCTTCGAGGAAAAACAGGTCGCCGCTATCGAAGAGTGTTTCCAATTCAAGACCAAACCGACTGTGACATGGATAAATATCGACGGCATCCACGATATTAAGACAATAGAGAAAATCGGCAGCCATTACGACATCCACCCGCTGACGCTCGAAGACATCCTGACCACCAGCCAGCGCCCGAAATTTGAAGACCTCGAGAAGTACCTGTTCATCGTGCTCAATATGCTCAGCTTCAGCGAAGAAAAGCGGCAAATACAGGCCGAGCAGGTAAGCATGATTCTCGGCCCGAACTTTGTAATCTCTTTCCAGGAAAGTATCGGTGACGTCTTCGAGCCGATTCGCGACAGAATCAGGAATGCCAAGGGCAGAATCCGCAAAATGGGCTGCGATTACCTGATGTACTCACTGATGGACGCGGTCGTGGACAACTACTTTTCAATCCTCGAAAAGCTCGGAGAAAAGATTGAGCTTCTGGAGGAGGAATTGATCGGCAACGCAAACGAGCGGACACTAAAACTCATACACCAGCTGAAAAAAGAGATGATTTTCCTGCGAAAATCCGTCTGGCCGTTGAGAGAGCTTATAAGCGGCCTCGAACGCAGCGAATCCGGATTAATCGCAGACTCCACCAGTGTCTATCTCAGAGACCTTTACGACCACACGATACAGGTTATAGACACCGTGGAAAGCTTCAGGGATATGGTTTCAGGTATGCTGGATATCTATCTTTCAGCCATAAGCAACAGAATGAACGCGGTGATGAAGGTCCTGACCATAATCGCCACGATATTTATCCCGCTCACCTTCATAGCCGGGGTCTACGGAATGAATTTCAAATATATGCCGGAGCTCGAATGGAAGTTCGGCTATGAATTAATATGGGGCGTTATGCTCGTAGTCGCCGCTGTTATGGTGCTTTACTTCATAAAGAAGAAGTGGCTTTAAATTAAGCTCCATTTAGCATTCAGGCCTTCGGATTCCTCAGCGGTTCTGCCCTCATTTTTATCCTCCTTAAATACAGGACCAACTAACACTTAACATTTGGATACTAAGCTCGACTTTTGCCAATTTTTAGGCTGCTAAACGATGGATAGAAAATGCATTGGCATAAAAAACAGACTCCTGCCGATGCTTATTATTGTTAATGATAATAAGTTCGGAAAGGAGTCCATTATGCTTACCATTCCATCGGCAGCAGAACAACTTTTTCTTCAGTTTTCTACAGCATTTACACAACCGACCTTCCAGCGTATTCTTCCGCTGGTCATCGGAGCCATTATCGCCACAGGCAGACGAACGGTCACTGCGGTATTGTGGACAATACGTACGGTAGTAGACGGTCATTGCAGTACCTATCATCGTGTTTTTTCCAGGGCGAGCTGGTCGTTGTGGCCATTGGGCAAGGTGTTGGCTGGTGCAATTCTGCATTTTATTCCGTCTGACGAGCCGGTTTTGGTTCCCCTCGACGACACCACTGCCCAGCACCGAGGTAAGCATGTCTATGGCAAGGGCTGTCATCACGATGCGGTTCGCTCGGCTCATAAACATATAGTCTATCGTTGGGGGCATCGGTGGATAGTACTGGCCATTTCGGTAAAATTCCCATTTACTTCTCGTCGATGGGCTTTGCCGGTGCTGTGCGCACTGTATCGGCCGGAGGAGCTCAACCTTGCCGAAAAACGCCGGCACAAGACCGCCCCTCATCTGGCTCGTCAACTGATGTCTGTGCTGATACACTGGTTTCCACAGCGAAAATTCGTGTTTCTGGGTGACGGAGGCTATGCTTCGCATGAATTGGCCATGTTCTGCTATCGTCATAAACGTCATGCCACACTGGTCAGCCGTTACCATGGGGACGCTAACCTTTACGCACCGCCACCCAGGCCAGCGAAAAAACGTAATGGCCGACCCCGCACCAAAGGCCGCAGATTGCCAAAGCCTCAACAACTGGTGGCTCGCCGAAAGTTGACGCCTGCTATGGTCAGTTGGTACGGCGGCTCTGATCGTCGGGTCGAACTTACCGGTGATACAGGTCAATGGTACAAAGCAGGTAAAGGTTTGGTTCCGGTTCGCTGGGTCTTTGTCCATGATGTTCAAGGCACCCACCGGGATGAATATTTTTATACTACCGATACCAGCCTCAGTCCGGAGCAGATTGTCAGTTGGTTCACAGCTCGCTGGCCTATCGAAACTACTTTTCAGGAAATGCGTGCTCATTTGGGCTTTGAAACTACGCGACAATATGTGGCCAGGTCGGTCTTGCGTACCGCACCGTGCCTGCTGGGGTTGTTCAGCATCATTTGTCTTATCTTTGCCGAACATACAAGAGAGCATCGTATCGAGGTTCGCAATACAGAATGGTACAGTAAAACCGAGCCAACCTTCTCGGATGCCATTGCCACGGTACGACGACTGTTTTGGCAAAAAACTATTTTTAAACAGGATTCTTATCATAACGGTTTTCAAAAACTGTCTCCAAAGTTACGGAATTTGCTGCTGGATTATCTGAGTCAGGCAGCTTAACTATAATAAATGGCAAAAGTTGAGCTTAG
>JBDRMP010000078.1:0-56904 GCA_043811995.1 Planctomycetota bacterium | reverse complement strand
TTGCCAAATCGACGATTGCGTTTTCCGCCTCGCCTAAGACAAAAAGGTCTATAAACTCAGCCATTGGCTCACAGCAGTTCGTCATCCCGCCGCCTGCGATGACAAGCGGGTCGGTCTCATTTCGGTCTTTGCTTCGCACGCTCACCCCGGCCAAATCCAGCATATTAAGGACGTTTGTATAACACAGCTCGCTGGTCAAGCTGAAGCCGATTACGTCGAAGCTGTTCAGGGCCGCCTTGGATTCGAGGGAGAAAAGCGGGATATTTTTTTGCCTGAGGATTTGCTCGGCGTCTAACCACGGTGCAAAAACCCGCTCGGCCGCAACCTTGTCCATTTTGTTGAGCACGTCGTAAACGATTGCAAGCCCCGTATGGCTCATACCTACTTCGTATGTATCGGGAAAACACAACGCAACGGTAAGGTCGCAATCGCTCAGGTCCTTTTTGATTTGGTTTATCTCACAGCCGATGTATCGGCTCGGCCTGCGGACATACGGCAGGAATTCCTGCTCGACCCTGTCAGCCAGTATTGTCGGTTCTCTTTTGTTCACGCACGCATTATAGCGTATAATTGTTATGAATATGAAGGATAACAAACAACGAATCTGGTTTGGCATAGTTTTCGGGATATGTCTGATTATAGCGGTATTCTTGATTGGCAGGCGGACTCGACCCGTCCAGGTGGACGGCGGCTACCGTGAGGTGATGGGGACATTTGCGCGGATAGTCGTCGTGGCGGACGACGCTCAACAGGCAAGGGACTGTATCGAAGCCGGCTTCGATGAGTTGAAACGAATCGATGCGATGATGAGCGATTACAAGGCCGATTCCGAGCTTAGCAAAGTAAACCGCTCCGCGTTCGCCGGCCCCGTTAGGGTCAGCGGCGAGCTTTTCGGCCTTTTGCAAAAAAGCGTGGAGTTCAGCCGATTGCCAAACGGTGCGTTCGATATTACCGTCGGGCCTTTGGTTGACCTCTGGAGAAAGGCCGGCGAAGTAAATGCGATGCCGGATGAAAACTCACTTGCTGAAGCCAGGTCGCGTGTCGGCTATGAAAAATTGCTCCTGGACGCCAATGAGCGAACGGTGCGGTTTGCGGTCGATGGAATGCGTCTGGATTTGGGCGGGATTGCCAAGGGTTATTCCGTCGATAAAGCCGTTGAAATAATGAAACAAAAAGGAGCGATTGCCGGCATGGTCGATTCGGGCGGCAATATATATTGCTTCGGCAAACCGTTAGGTAAAAGCGCCTGGCTGGTTGGAGTACAGGACCCAAGAACAGCGAATAGCGAAGACCTGCCTGAGTTCGAGACAGGACAGGTGCTGATGGTTTTGAAGTTGAAAGATACGGCGGTTGCGACAAGCGGCGATTACAGGCGTTTTGTGACGGTAGGCGGGAAAAAGGTCAGCCATATTATCGATACCAATACCGCAACGGGCGCTCACAAATTAGCAGGCGATACTATCATTGCCAAAACCGCGATGGATGCGGATGCTATTTCTACGATTGTTAATGTATTAGGCCCCGGAAAAGGCCTTGCCCTGATTGGGTCGCTTCCCAACGTCGAATGTATCCTGATAACCCAAGGCCCTGAATACCGAATCATCAAAAGTAAAGGAGCAAGCGTATATATCAGGTAACACGGTTTGCAGCAGCATTTTGAAAAAGAGCTTGATGATGGGGGCCAAAAGTTGTATAAACAATTGCCTTAAAAGGCGTCCTCGACGTATAACACATCAGAGGTTTGGCCTGAATAGAAAGCTGAAATTAGCAAGTTGCGTAAGGGAATCTTTTTCCCCATAGGTTTAATAATCGATTTTTTGAGAGGTTTAGAGGTTATGAATCGCAAAATGGTAACGATAGACGGCAACGCAGCCGTTGCACACGTGGCGCACGCAACAAATGAGGTAATAGCGATATATCCGATAACGCCGAGTTCGCCGATGGGCGAGATAGCCGACGACAAAACGGCCAGAGGTCAGAAAAATATCTGGGGAACAATTCCGTCGGTAACGGAGATGCAGTCGGAAGGCGGGGCGGCAGGCGCGGTCCACGGCGCACTTACTGCGGGGGCGTTGACGACGACCTTTACGGCCTCGCAAGGGCTTTTGCTGATGATACCGGATATGTATAAGATAGCAGGAGAACTACTGCCGGCGGTGTTTCATATATCGGCCCGTTCGCTTGCCGCACATGCTTTGTCGATATTCGGCGACCACGCAGACGTTATGGCCTGCCGGCAGACCGGCTGGGCAATGCTTAGCTCGAACAGTATTCAGGAGGTGATGGATTTCGCCTTGATTGCGCAGCAGGCGACGCTTGCGTCGCGAATACCGTTTTTGCATTTCTTCGACGGCTTCAGGACCAGCCACGAGATACAAAAGGTCGAGGAGCTTACCTTAGATGATATGCGGGCAATGATTGACGACGAGCTTGTCGCGGCGGTAAAGGCAAGGGCCTTGAACCCCGACAGGCCAATGATTGCCGGAACCGCGCAGAACCCGGACGTTTATTTCCAGGGCAGGGAAGTGGTGAACAAGTTTTATTCGGCCGTGCCGGGGATTGTGCAGCAGACGATGGACAAATTCGCCAAATTAGTCGGCAGGCAATACCATCTGTTCGATTACATCGGGGCAGCCGATGCGGAAAAAGTAATAATAATAATGGGTTCCGGGGCAGAGACCTGCCACGAGACCGTTGAGTATCTCAATTCAAAAGGGCAGAAGGTCGGGGTCATGAAGGTTCGCCTGTTCAGGCCTTTCAGCACCGAGGCCTTTGTCAACGCGATTCCTAAGACGGTGAAAAAGATTGCGGTTCTGGACCGAACTAAAGAGCCGGGTTCGCTTGGCGAGCCGTTGTATATGGACATACGCACGGCGATAGGCGAGGCAATGGCGAAGAAGCAGACGGCGTTCAAGGAATACCCGGTGATTGTGGGCGGCAGATACGGACTTGGCTCGAAGGAATTTACGCCTGCGATGGTCAAGGCAACATTTGACAATCTCGACGCAGCGCAGCCGAAGAGCAGCTTTACGGTTGGAATTATTGACGACGTTGCGAATACCAGCTTGGACGTTGATGAGTCATTTGTGCTGCCGGCAGAGGGAGTTTACACGGCGATGTTCTACGGACTTGGCTCGGACGGAACGGTCGGTGCCAATCACAATTCGATAAGGATTATCGGCGAGCAGACCGACAACAACGCCCAGGGATATTTCGTGTATGACTCGAAGAAGGCCGGCGCGATAACGATATCACATCTTCGCTTCGGCAAAAAGCCCATTCGCAGACCGTATCTGATAAACAGAGCCGATTTTGTTGCCTGCCACAATCCGAGCTTCCTCGAAAAATACGATATGCTGTCGGCTGCAAAAGAGGGTGCGACGTTTTTACTGACCAGTATGTACCCGGCTGACAAGGTCTGGGATACACTGCCGCAGGAGGTTCAAAAGCAGATAATCGACAAGAAACTTAAGCTTTATGTCGTGGATGCGATATCGATTGCGCAGGAAATCGGACTTGGCGCCCGCATCAATACGATTATGCAGGTGGCCTTCTTTAAGATAAGCAATATCATCCCGATTGAAAAGGCGGTCGAGGCCATCAAGGCCGCAATACAGAAAAGCTACGGCAAAAAAGGCGAAAAGATTGTGGCGATGAACAACGCCGCAGTAGATGCCGCCCTCGAGCGAGTTTACGAGGTCAAGGTGCCGGACAAGGCAACCAGCAAGATAAAGATGAGAGAGGTCGTGCCCAGTGATGCGCCCGATTTTGTAAAAGACGTTACGGCTGAGATTATGGCCCTTCGCGGCGACAAGCTGCCCACGAGCAAGTTTCCTATTGACGGCAAGTGGCCGACAGGGACAACTAAGTATGAAAAACGTAATATCGCAGTGAATATCCCCGTATGGGAGCCGCAGCTTTGCATCCAGTGCGGGACCTGCTCGTTGGTCTGCCCGCACGGGACAATCCGGCTGAAGGCATACGATGCGAAATTCCTTGACAAAGCCCCGGAGACATTCAAGAGCGCCGACGCGAAGGGCAAGGAATTTGCGGGTATGAAGGCCACCGTGCAGGTTGCGCCGGAGGACTGCACCGGTTGCGGCGTGTGCGTCCAGATGTGCCCCGTGCAGGAAAAAGACGCGAACAAACAAACAACCGGCCGCAAGGCCATAAATATGTCGCTGCAGGAACCGTTGCGGGCGCAGGAGCGGGACAATTACGCACACTTCCTGTCGATTCCGAACACCGACCCGAAACTGTTCAAACGCGAGAGCGTCAAGGGCAGCCAGTTGATTATGCCCTTGTTCGAGTATTCCGGCGCCTGTGCCGGCTGCGGCGAGACGCCTTACGTGAAACTTTTGACGCAACTATTCGGCGACAGAGCAATGATAGGCAACGCTACCGGCTGCTCATCGATTTACGGAGGCAACCTGCCGACGACACCCTACACAAAAAGAGAAGACGGCCGCGGTCCCGCGTGGAGCAACAGCTTGTTCGAGGATAATTCCGAGTTTGCACTCGGTATGCGCTTGACGGTCAATAAGTTCAAACAGCAGGCGATTGAATTGCTCGACATAGTGGCCAAAAAGGGCTGCGTTGATGCGGGCCTGGCAGGCGAAATAAACGCCGCTGTGATTGCCAATGACCCTGCACAGGACGCGATTGAACAGCAGAGGGCTCGCGTAGTGAAACTGAAGGAGCAATGCAGGAAGAGTGATTGTCCCGAGTGCAAGCGACTGCTGACGCTTGCCGATTACCTTGTTCGTAAATCGGTCTGGGCGCTGGGCGGCGACGGCTGGGCATACGACATCGGCTACGGCGGACTTGACCACGTTCTCGCAAACGGAGCCGATATAAATGTGTTAGTCCTCGATACCGAGGTTTACTCGAATACGGGCGGACAGATGTCCAAATCCACGCCTCGCGGGGCGGTCGCAAAATTCGCAGCAGGCGGAAAACCCTCGCCGAAAAAAGACCTCGGACTTCTGGCTATTGTATATGGCAACATATATGTCGCAAAGGTTGCGATGGGCGCTAATACCAACCAGACAGTCAGGGCGTTCGTCGAGGCGGAGTCATATCCGGGCCCGTCGCTGATAATCGCTTACACCCAGTGCATCAACCACGGCATCGATATGACGACCGGCTATGAGGAGCAGAAAAAGGCGGTGGCCTGCGGGCACTGGCCTTTGTATCGGTTTGACCCCCGACTTAAGAGTGAGGGCAAGAACCCGCTACAGCTTGATTCGAAGCCGCCGACAATGAAATTCGAAGAATATGCCTACGGCGAGAATCGATACAAGTCGCTGCAGAAATCCAAGCCGGAGGCGGCCCAACAACTGATGAAATTAGCTAATGCCGACGCCGCCAACAGGTACGCGTTGATGGAGCAATTGGCCAAATTACAGTGTAATCCAAGCGATTAAAAACCACAGTTACGTCGTGGACTACGCATACTTGTTTTGCACATGATTTGCAAGAGGAGTATAATACTCATTATGAGGCGTAATGGTGCAACAACAGTGACCGAATTAAGGCGTTATGCCGTATTAAACGTCAAGCAGGCAAAAGAAATTGCTCGAGAATGGTTAAAAGACAAGCAGTTAGATAATGCTGTTGAATTCGGTTTACCAGAGGTCGATGACCGATATCACGTTTGGCGTGTCCCCCTTTTGTCACGGCACACAGATACGAAGGTGGGCGAGATTGTTATAGACGCCAAGACATCATTTGTTATCGAGGATAAGAGCACCCGGCCTGATGCTATAGAGAGTCGTATATTGGGCAGAGAATCTGCTCATCATACAACCCATAGAAATAACAACCATGAAAAATATGAAGTATCGACCTTGAGAAATACGATAATCTTAGGCGACAGTGAGCGGGCTCTGTTGGAGTTGCCTGCGGGTTCTGTAGGTCTGATTTTCACGTCTCCGCCTTATTACAATGCAAGACCGGAATACACGGATTACCTTAGTTATGAAGAATATCTTCTCAAGTTAAAGAAGATAATACAGAATTCTCACCATGTGCTTTCCGAGGGCAGGTTCTTTGTAATGAATATTTCACCTGTTTTGGTGAGAAGAGCAAACAGGAATGAAGCATCAAAGCGCATAGCTGTTCCGTTTGACGTTCATCCCCTCTTTGTAAATGAAGGATTTGATTTTATCGACGATATAATCTGGGAAAAGCCGGAGGGTGCGGGTTGGGCGACAGGGCGTGGAAGAAGATTTGCTGCCGACAGGAACCCACTTCAATACAAAACTGTTCCTGTGACAGAGTACATTCTAGTATATCGTAAAAGGACTGAGAAATTGATTGACTGGAACATAAGAGCGCACCCAGAACCAGGTTTGGTTAAAGAGTCCAAAATAGGCGAGGGCTACGAAACGACCAATATATGGAGAATAAAACCCGCCTATGACAAGAGACATCCCGCGATTTTTCCGCCGGAATTGGCTGAGAAAGTAGTTTCTTATTACTCTTTCAAGAACGATGTGGTTTTGGACCCGTTTGCCGGTATTGGCACCACCGCAATTGCTGCGATAAAACTAAAGAGGCGGTTTGTGATGATTGAAGAAAATCCCGAATACGTGGGATATATGAAGGATGATATAAAAAAATGCTTAGGCAAGGCGGCCAAAAGCGTTCTTACGAAAAACACCGACAATATTGATATATCAGACGTTCTCATCTGAGATATTTTATGGCCGGCAAAAATACATCGAAATGCAAAAAATTAACAGACCTTATTTCCCAAGATGCTCTTGAACTGCTTGCGGCAAGCGGAACTAAATTAGTCAAAACTATCGGCATAGATATAGTCCGAGGCGTTGTTCTTGATGTTTTGGTGGGGAAGAATCTTAGGGATTCCACAGAAGCTTTGACCAGAAAACGAATAGGCACACTTAACTTGGCGCTTTTGCGAATGTTCCTATCTGGGGCACGCGGAAATCCTGGATTTAGCGACGAACTACTGGATTTTGCGTGCAAGAGGTTGAGCGAGACGAAAAGAGTAGGCAAGGAGGAAAGGTGGCTGGCTCAGTGGATATTGGGGCTTACAGATAAAGCGTTTCAAAATGTTCTGAGAGACGAGCAAGGTTCAATAGTTCGGTACACCGAGCAGTATAAGAAGTCCTGCCGGGAAATTGTGAAGGATTTCGATGAAAAGCACGGGGGGGTGTCCGGTACACTATCAATAAAGCCAAAAATAAAGGTTGAGATAAACTCTCTTTTTATGGCGTATCTTCTAAACGCGGTTGGCTCTGAAACCTTGACTATCAGGGGTTCGGAAAAGTCGGCGTATGGTAAATTATTCGAGAAGCTGATACTTGGCTCTCTTCTAAGCATACTTGGCTTCAAATTTGTTGACCGCGATAACCTTACGGACCTCAATAAGGTTTTCTGGTTGTCCGAACAGGGAGAACGCAGAGAAAGCGATGCTACTTTGTTATACACCCCTGGCAAAGGGGTAAGATTTGACATAGGTTTCATCGGACGAGGTAATCCTGAGATATCGCTGGACAAGGTCACAAGATTCGAGAGGGAAATCGAGTTGGCCCGCAGAAAATGGTATCTTGCTACAATCATCATCGTAGACAGAATTGGTAAGAACAGCAGAATAGAAAAACTTGCGCAAAAGGTCGGTGGGGCGATAGTACAAATGAGCATGAGCTATTGGCCTAAGCAGGTAGCCAGAGAATTGAATAATGCAGTCGGCTATTCTCACAAGATTCTAGCGCTTTCAGATGAGGCGTTTGAAGGCTATGTTAGACGGGAGATACAGAAAGTACCTCTTGAAAAACTCATAGGTCTTGAAAAATAGACCTCTCTATCAGGGAAAAACATGGGACAGGTCAGGGCGATAGTTCTGCGGGCGGCGGGGATTAACTGCGACCTTGAGACGCAGAACGCCCTCGAACTGGCAGGCGCGCAGGCCGACCGCGTTCACATTAACAGGATAATCGAGGATAAATCGCTTCTCGACGGGTATCAGATACTCGTAATCCCCGGCGGTTTCAGCTACGGCGATGACGTCGCGGCGGGGAAAATCTTAGCCAATCAAATCAAACATCACCTCTACGAGCAGGTGGGAAATTTCATCGGCGACGGCA
This sequence comes from Planctomycetota bacterium, assembly GCA_043811995.1. Lineage (GTDB taxonomy): Bacteria > Planctomycetota > Phycisphaerae > Sedimentisphaerales > Anaerobacaceae > Fen-1362. The sequence continues at coordinate 48,790 of JBDRMP010000078.1, read as the reverse complement.
AATTAGCCCTCGGTATCTGCAATGGCTTTCAGGTTCTCGTAAAAGCTGGAATCCTGCCATTCACTGATGCGACGGGTCAGCCGGTCACCGTCACCTATAACGACAGCAATAAATTCGAGGATAGATGGGTTTATCTCGCTCCCCAGACCACAAAGTGCGTGTTTATCGAGCCGGACAGACAAATCTACCTGCCGATAGCCCACGGCGAAGGGAAGGTCGTTACCAGGAATGAGCAAACGCTCGAAAAACTTCACTCGGAAGGTTTCGTCGCTTTCAAATATGTCGATGAAAACGGCCAAGAGGGCGACTATCCCGTCAACCCCAACGGCTCGGTTGATTCCATCGCGGGACTAACCGACGCTACGGGCAGGGTATTGGGTCTTATGCCTCACCCTGAGCGGCACGTCAGACACACGCAGCACCCACGATGGACCCGTCACAAAGACGAAAAAGACCCGGATGGTATGACCATTTTCAACAACGCTGTAAAATACGTAAAGACGAACCTGTGACTCCATTGCTACTGTCCCATAGTTATTCAGGGCAAAGTTATTCAGGGCAAAGTTATTCCCTTGCAGATTTTCACCCCCACTGCTTCGCTTTGCGAAGCAGTGGGGGCAAAGGCCGTTCTGTGAAATCCACGATTTATCGGTGCGTTGTTTTTCGCCGACCCAGCGCAAACCCACTAAGACCCAGCATCGCAATGGTCATCGGTTCAGGCAGTGAATCGGCAATCGCAGCGTATGTTACCCTGTCGGTCATTTTATCGGACGGTTGCGAGGCGGTCTCCAGACACACGATATAGGTCGGGCCGGCATCATCCTGTATTTCAAACACGGTGACTGCAGAAGCCGTAAGCAGGATATTATCTGAAGCGGCGTTTCGCAACAGTGGCACGGCCATCCTGCCTGCCCCTACATGTCTTTGGCAGGGGGCCGTGTCTTCACGAGCTTCAAGCCCGTGCCACGCAGTTCCCACCTCTGTCCCCACGGCTGCCCTTGCAACCAGCCCTTCGACCACGCCGAGAACAAGCATTGAAACCAGCACTCTTTTCATTTTTCGCCTCCCTATCTGAAAAATCTTCGGACCACACATTTTGTCACCATTGTTGTTCGATATGCAAAGGTTGTCTATTGGCAAAATGCCTAATTATGATTGCCAAAATGCTCATATAACAGCGGCAATTGACGGTATGGGGACACAGGTGCCGGCACTCGCTATCGAGAACAGGGGACAGCTCAATCGGAGGTGTCTAATATGCTCATAAAGGCCTGCTGGGGGATTTGGACCGAGCCGATGTTCTTCATTCTCTTTTTGCCTTCTTTTTGCCTTTTGAGCACCTTCATTTTCCTGGTGACGTCGCCGCCGTAGAGTTTCGCGGTAACGTCCTTGCGGAAAGGTTTGATTGTTTCTCTGGCGACGATTTTCCCGCCGATGGCGACCTGCAGCGGTATCTCGAACTGATGGCGGGGAATGGCCTTTCGCAGGCGAACGAGCATCTTTCTGCCTCTCGCTTCGGCTGTGCTGCGGTGAACAATCAAAGACAGCGCGTCGACCGCAATCTTGTTGACTAATATATTTATTTTGACTAAGTCGCCTGTCTCAAAACCGGTGAATTCGTAATCCATAGTTGCGTAGCCGTGGCTGACACCCTTGAGCAAATCGTAAAAGTCGTAAACTATATCCGCTAAGGGCGCCTTGTATTCGAGCATAACTCGGCTCTGACTGAGATAGTCCGTCTTGAGCAGCTTGCATCGCCGGCTCTCCGCTAATTTCATAATCCCGCCAATGGAATCGGTTCCGGTAATAATCTCGAGGCGGACAAACGGCTCGCGCAGCTCCCCTATAAAGGTTACATCAGGAAGGTCCGCAGGCGAATCGATTTTTTTGACCACGCCATCCGTGGTTAAGACCTCGTAGCTTACGGTCGGGGCGGTCTGAACAACGTCGATATCGTGCTCGCGTTCTAAGCGTTCCTGGACGATTTCCATATGCAGAAGACCCAGAAATCCGCACCTGAATCCGAAGCCGAGAGCCGGCGAGTTCTGCGGCACGAAGGAAAAACTGGCGTCGTTGAGAGCGAGTTTCTCAAAAGCCAAGCGCAGCTTCGGATAGTCGGTATTGTTGCCGGGATAAAAATCTGAAAATACCATTTGCATCGGCGGGATGTACCCCGGAAGCGGCTTTGCCGCGGGTTTGGCGTCGTCGGTAATCGTGTCGCCTATGGTGACATCCGATAACTGGCGGACGTTGGCGATGACGTAGCCCACCTCGCCGGCGCTTAGCCGGTCAACAGGGGACATCTTCGGCGTGAACTTTCCAAGCTCCGTTATAAGGTGCGTCCTGCCGGCACCCATAAATCTGATTTTTTGTCTGAGGGTAAGCTCGCCCGCAAAGACCCTGACGTAGCAGATGACTCCTCGATAATCGTCGTTGATGCTGTCAAAAACAAGCGCCGCCGTCGGCTCGTTGCTTCGGTCGGTCGGCGACGGCAGCAGCGTCACAATCGCATCCAAAAGCTCACGGACGCCGAGCCCCGTTTTTGCGCTAATACAGAAACAATCCTGTTTTTTGATGCCTAAGACGTGCTCGATTTCCTCGGCGGTGATTTCCGGCTGAGCAGACGGCAGGTCAATCTTGTTGATTACACCTATTAGCTCAGCGTTGGACTCGGTTGCCAGATAGGCGTTGGCCACCGTCTGTGCCTGGACACCCTGGGTCGCGTCAACGACAAGAAGCGCTCCCTCGCAGGCGGTAAGGGCGCGCGATACCTCGTAATGGAAATCCACGTGGCCCGGCGTATCTATCAGGTTCAGCATATAGTCCTTGCCTTCATACCGATAGTTCATCGTTACAGCCGAGGCCTTTATGGTGATGCCGCGTTCCCGCTCGATATCCATATCGTCGAGCAGCTGGTCTTTCTTCTCGCGGTCGCTTACCGCGCCGGTAATTTCCATTATGCGGTCGGCCAGAGTGCTTTTGCCGTGGTCGATATGCGCTATTATCGAAAAATTTCTTATGTGTTCCGTACTCATAGGTTTTAAGGCGGCTATTATAACAAAAACGACCCGCTAAACGTCTGAAAAATCGCACAGAATAGAATCAGCGATGGGAAAGGCCGTGCCTGTAAGAAATAATCGGCCTTCTGTCGTTTCAATCAAGCCAAGCTCCTTGTATTTACCGATTGTGTCTGCAAACATCTCCATTGCATCGAAACCGGTTCGGATTTTGAATTCTTTTAAGTCAATGCCGCATCGCCTGCGTAGATTCAAAACTGCTGTCTCACAGGCATATTGAATTTTATTCGGGATTTCGCTTTCGGCAGTTGCTTCGGCCCCCTGCTCAATTGCTTCTATGTATTTTTCTATGTCGGCGACATTGAGCGTGCGTCTGCCCTGCCAGTATGAGCCGGCTGCGGGACCGACGCCGATGTAGGGGTTGTTCAGCCAGTAGTTGAAGTTATGTTTGCATTCGAAGCCGGGTCTGGCGAAATTCGATATTTCATATTGTATGAAGCCGGCACGTTCAAGCTCTTCGATAGCCGTTTCATACATCGCCCGGTCGGTCTCTTCATCGACCTTCTTTACTTCGCCAGAGGCGACCATTCTTTTAAGCGGCGTCCCTTCTTCGTAAGTCAGTGCGTAAGCCGAGATATGCTGGATATTCAGGCCAATTGCCGAGCGCAAACTGTATTTCCACGAATCGAGCGAAGAGCCGGGAATAGCGAAAATCAAATCCAGCCCGATATTCTTAAATCCTGCCTGTTTTGCCGCCTCAACAGTTCTGAAAATATCATCAACAGAGTGCAATCTGCCTAAAAAACCCAGCTCGCCGGCGTTGAAGGATTGCGCCCCTATTGAAAACCGGTTGATGCCTAAATTACACAGTCGGCTCAATATGTCCCGGTCAACCTGCCCGGAGTTGACCTCGACTGTGAACTCGTCAAGTTTTGGCCATCGATGGGTAATTTCGCCAACCAGCCGGAGAAGCTGTTCCCGCGGCAGACAGCTTGGACTTCCCCCGCCTATATAAACCGTTTGTGGGGAAAAAGGGGTCGGGCCCATTTTTTGGTCAAGTTCGGCTATTATTGCAGATATTAGCCGGTTGGGGTCGTGGTTTTTTATGGGTTCGGAGTAAAAGCCGCAATAACGGCACTTTGCCACGCAAAAAGGAATATGCACGTATAAACCAGCCGGCTCGCACCCACCTTGAGCATAGTCGAAAGAGTTAAATTTTTCGCTGTTCATTTCCGAAGTTTAGCACAAATACCCCATTTTGACAGTATTTGTTATTGGATTTAGAAAGTTAGTATGGTCGGATAAATTCAGGGTTATGACGTTGATTTCAGGCAATAGGGCTTTAGGGGATGGGCTTACTTATAGAAATGTGGTAAATGACAAAAATTCCGCCCCAAATCGGTAATTTTGCCCTGTTTTTTATTGACCAAATACCAAAAACAGTTTACTATCGTTTCAAGTTTGCCGATGCAACTCTGTAACAAGAGTTAAAAGTGCAATTGTGGGACAACTTTGATGATTTGCGGGCCGTCCGGCAAGAATTAGGACGGCAAGGCAACGGATTAAGCTACACTCATCGGGGCGGGTTAGCCTGCTTCGGTGGAGCCAAAAGTGCAATAGTGCGGAAATGAAATCTGAAATTCTAAATCGCCGCGAGCAAGGCGAAACGGTAAAAGGAGCCCTGATGTATCGGGCGAGCGTAAAAACACCCGGAGTTGCTACCAAAGACGGTTCTAATGTTCGGAGACGACCGGATTCCCCAGTGAGGGAAAAACTCCGGATTGCAGGTGATTTTACGCCTTAAAAAATAAGGATTTCATACCGTAACGGCACTTCTCAGACCTTGGCTTAATTGGCTGAGGTGTGGCTTTTCCGCTTCAAATCCCGCAATTACGCTTCGGTATTAAGATTGTGCTTTTTAAAACTTTGGGAAGGCGAAGAATATGAACGGGATACTAATGCAAATTGATGTCACCGCTGTTTTTGCCGTGATTTCCGGCCTTTTGGTGGGAATGTCCATTACGATTATCGTGGACAGGTTCATCAGCAAGGCCAAGGCCAAGACGTTTAAGGAGGACCTCCAGCGGCAACTGGACGGCGCCAATAAGGAAGCGGAGAACATTATCAGGGCCGCACAGATAGAAGCGGCCGGTGAAACCATCAAGAAAAGGGAGCAGTTTAACGCTGAGGCAAATCAAAGCCGAATAGAATTCAGGGAGACGGAGCTTCGACTCAGCAAACGCGAGGACGTGCTGGATAAGCAGCTCGAGCAGGTAAGACAAAAGGAAAAGACGCTTGAAGAGCAGCAAAAAGAGGTCGAAAGGCGTTTGAGCAACATCGACCTCAAGGATAAACAGCTCACGACGGTGATTGCCCAGCAGAAAAATCAACTGTTGAAAATGACGGCGATGAGCATTGAGGATGCCAAGGAGATGCTGCTCAAACGGCTGGAGGACGAATGCGAGCTTGAGATGTCCGCTCTCATTCAGCGAAAAGTGGATGAGGCGACCGAAAAGGCCGGCGAGAAAAGCAGAGAGATAATCTCTACCGCGATACAGCGATACGGGGCTGAACAGACCTGCGAGGTAACCGTCTCAACGGTCGAGATTCCCAACGACGATATGAAAGGCCGGGTCATTGGTAGAGAGGGGCGCAACATACGGGCGTTTGAAAAGGCCACCGGCGTGGACGTCATTGTGGACGATACGCCGGGGATGATTGTTGTCAGCGGCTTTGACCCCGTCAGGCGCGAGGTGGCTCGCCTCTCGATGGAACGGCTGATTCAGGACGGGCGAATACACCCATCCAGAATTGAAGAGCTTGTCGCGCAGACCAAAAAAGATATAAACGCAAAGGTCCTGCAGCTTGGCAAAGACACCGCTGTCGAAACCAACGTCCGAGGCCTTAATAACCGCGTGATGAGTATGATTGGGGCCTTGAATTACCGGACAAGCTATGGCCAGAGCGTTCTGCGTCATTCCGTCGAGGTTGCGTTTTTGGCGCAGGTGATGGCGGACGAGCTTGGTCTGGATGGTTCAATCGCCCGACGGGCGGGCCTTTTGCACGATATCGGCAAGGCGCTTGACCACGAAATCGAAGGCAGTCACCCCGTTATAGGCGCCAATTTCCTGCGAAGATTTGGTGAGTCGCCTGTAATACTCAACGCCGTCGAAGGCCATCACGGGGATTTGCCGCCGAACAATCCTTATACGGTGCTGGTTTCCGCCGCTGACGCCATTAGCGCCTCGCGGCCCGGCGCCAGAAGGGAAACGCTCGAAAGATACATCAAACGGCTTGAAAAACTCGAAGAGATAGCCAACAGCTTCCCGGGCGTCGAGAACGCATACGCCATTCAGGCGGGCCGAGAGATTCGCGTAATAGTCAACGCCGAAAAGGTGCCCGACGAGACAGCGGCCAAGGTTGCTCGCGACATAGCCAAAAAAGTCGAAGATGAAATGACCTATCCGGGCGAAATACAGATAACGCTGCTGCGGGAACTTCGCTGCATCGAATACGCAAGATAAAAGATTTTACCGCAGAGCACGCAAGAGGCCGCAGAGAAGAATTAAAATTGTAGGGCGGGGCTTTATCTGCCACAGGTGGATTGCCCCGCCGAAAATCCTCGGTGAGGAAAACCCTGCTCTATGCACTTGGGAGGCCGCTATGACACCAAAACCGACAGGAACGCGAAAGTTATCTAAAAGAGAATATCTTGAAGCGATTGCGAAGGAAACCGCGAAAATGTCTTACCCTGGTCACATGAACCCCATAGTAGAAGAAGGAACAAAAGTGAAGTTGGAGGAATATTTCGTTAGTAACTTCCCTATCGAAGAATTGTGGGATGGAAAAAGCATTGCATATACAGACTACGAAAAATGGCATGAAAAACAGACCAAAATGATATCAGAGAATGTTGTTAGAGATATGCTCAAAGAAAAGGAAGAGCCCTATCACAAGGACGCGGTGAGTGCAAAATTTCTGAATACGTTTATGCATCAACTTATGAAGCGTGAAAAATTTCGCGGTCTGTATAAGCATTTACATCTTACTTTGGACAATGGTGTTCTTAAGAAGGAGTGCGTGCGTCAACGATTGGAATCGAATATTACGAATGCCTATAAGATGAATTATGAGACCTATAAAAGCATTCAGGAAGGCCTGCGGGACGTTTTGAAAGATTATAACAAGAAATTGGAGGGCACAGGCATCAAACTCCGGTCAAGGATAGACCTCAACGCCGTTTTGTGGGCTTTAGAGGCGAAGGAGAAGAAACGCAAAAACTAATGGTTTCTCGCTGGTTGTTTATGACCGGTATTTCAGAGGGTACTTATCGGGGCTTGCGATGCAGGAAAGTTCCAAATCCACGTCGAGGTCGGGCCAGTAGAGATGGCAGCCGTAGAGTAAGTGAACATTGAGAATTTCTTTTACTTTAGCGTTTTTGAACCAGGGATATTCCTCGAAAGGCAGAAAATACTCCTTGTCCTCGACGTAAAGCCAGAAGCCGTGCACGTCGATGTTGGAAACCTCAACCTGTGAAGTGCTTTTTCCACGCACTTTTGATTTCATCGCGTTTTTCCTCGACAACCTTTGTGAGTTCGCTAATCTGCCTGGCGGATAAGCCGAAATTTCCCGCTAACAATACTTTCGGCTCCACCCAGAACTTGGCTTCGCCATCCGCACACGTAACGTGAACGTGACATCTGGTTTCTTCCCGCGAGAAGAACATAAACCTATAACCTTTGTATCTGAAAACAGTAGGGCTCAAGCTATCCGATACCTTTCTATTCTATAAGAACATATTATACCAAAAGGACTTATTTTCGTCAAATAAACTGCTATAAGAGAAACGTTTATGGAAAAAGGCCGTCCAATGCGTATAATAAAACGAATGATTATTAAAAAGGAATGCCAGTGAAGCTGAAAATTTTATGTATAGGCGATATAGTCGGCAGGCCCGGCAGGCGGGTGCTGGCGGACAAGCTCAAAGAGTTTGTAGAAAAGCGTGAGATTGACTGCGTAATCGCCAACGCCGAGAACGCCGCCGGAGGCAGCGGCCTTACACCGCAGATTTACAGTAAGCTGCTCAAATACGGCGTCAATTTAATCACGCTTGGCGATCACACCTACCGTAAGAGAGAAATAATCGGGACGCTTGAAACACGGGATAATATCGCCAGACCTGCCAACTGGTCTGAACTTGCGGCGGGCAGAAGTGTCGCGCTTTACAAAACAGGTAAAGGCCCCACCGTAGCCGCGATTCCGCTCATTGGCCGGCTTTTTATGAAGCCCGCCGAATGCCCCTACAATACAATTGATAAATTGCTGCCGAAGGTAAGCGCGCAGGCGGAGATTATCTTCGTTGATTTTCACGCCGAGGCGACCAGCGAAAAAATCGCTATGGGCTATCACCTCGACGGCAGGGTGAGTTGCATCTTCGGAACTCATACTCACGTTCCGACTGCCGACGAAAAAATCCTGCCCAAAGGCACCGCTTATATCACCGACATAGGTATGACGGGCGCCCACGACTCGGTAATCGGCCGGGGCGCCGAAAGCGTGCTCAAATCCTTCAGGACGCGGATGCCGGTGCCGTTTGAAATAGCCACAGGCGACGTGAAAATAAACGGCATACTGGTGACAGTTGACAGCTCCACGAAAAAAACCGAACACATCGAGCGAATCAGAATCGACGCCGAATCCGCCGATGCAACGCGATACGACAGCGATGACGGCAAGCCCGAATACTACAACAATTTCGAGTGACGCAACTATTTTCTTTTGTCGGCGGCGGAATTTTTATCGGTGATGACTTTCCTTGCCAGTCGCAGAACAGTGGAGCTGATTTTGAGGCCTTCGAGCTCACAGGCGACAAGGTTCACTTCAAAAACCGGTTTTTCGGTTCCGGGTATGAAAGTGATGATTCCGCCGACGTCGAGAAAATCCTCGGTTTCGCTGACCGTCAGCACGCCGAAGCCCCTGACTGCTTCGATGATTGCCTTGAAATTCTCACGTTCAGAATCACAGATAAACAGCACGTGACACTTCCGTAACTGCTCGATATAATTGGAAAATTGTAATTTGCCTGCGTCGTCTTTCGGAAATGATTGGCGGAACCTGCCGAGGTCTTTGATAATTAGCCGTTTATTCTTGACGGTTTTGTCCTTGACGGGGTCGAAAGCGTTGCCAAATTGGTGCTCGCCTAACAGGCCGATGGTAATCGTATTTGGCTCGGCGATTTTGTCTTTGGGCCAGTCGGTAAATTTGATAAAGTTATACAAAAACGCCGCCCTGACCTGGTGCTCGCTGGCCAGCACGGGCTCGTCCTTGGCATAGGCGATGGCTGAGGCCGCTAAGAGCAGAGCAATCAAAATGTAAAACCTGACCTTCATCGATTGATTGTCATCCGTTTTCCCGTCAAATATCTCTTTTGTCAGAACCGATACGTCAGCTTGACTCTCAAACTTCTGCCGTCCTGTTCGATAATATCCTGTGTGTGTTCACCTGCGCCGGGGTAGCCATAGTCAACGTCGAACAGATTGTAAGCGCCCACTGAAAGCTCAAGCCCTTTGACGATATTCTCGTATGTCAGCGTCAAGTTTGTAATAAAAAAGTCGTCGGCGTAGTTATCATCGAGCGTTTTTGCCCTGCTCGTATATTGCAGCTCCAGGCCGGCAAAGAGCTTGTCTTTTATCACGGGTGCAATCAGGTTAAGCTTGGCAAGGTGCTTGGGGGAATTGACTAATATGGAGTCGGTCTGGTCGTCTTTGGCCTCGACAAAAGAGTAGCTGGCCCTGCCTTTTAGACCGTTTTCCCATTTACCTATCAAGGCGGTCTCAATGCCGTTTGCCTTGATATTATCTGAGTTCCTGAATACCAGCAGGTCATCAGCCGGGTCAACGGATTGTTCTATTACATCTTCAATCTTGTATTGAAATGCGCTAACCGTCCCTGACAGCTTGTCGCTGAGTTTTTGTTCGAGCACAACCTCGTAGGTCTTGATTGTTTCGGGCTTCAGTGTCCCTGGCGCCTTGCTCGTAAGTCCGCCGTCGGTATAGTAGAGTTCATACGGGTTGGGTGCGCGGAACGCCTCGCCGTATAATAGTTTAAACGTTGTGGATTCTGAGTGTTTGTATATCAGCCCCAGCCGGGGATTTGTTGTTCTGCCGAAGGTGTCGTAGTAATCGTGGCGCACCCCGCCCACAAAGGTTACATTCTCAAGGATTGCCCATTCATCCTGGACGTATATGCCCCAGCTTTTGCTGTGTCTGCGGTCGTTCAGGTATATGTCGGAATCCCAGTTCTTCTGGTCCTGCCGGACATTGTATCTGGTCTCAGCGCCCCAGGTAACCTTGTGGCTTTCTGCCGGCCGGGCGATGAACTGCAGTTCGCTTTCCCACCAGCGTCCTCTGGCGTTGTCTTTGTTTACGTATAGTCCGCCGTCGTCGAATACATAGCCCCCGTCATAGTTATAATGATGATAATCAACGCGAGCCCTCATAGCGAAGTCATCTGTGAAGTCGTGCTTGTATGTCAGACCGACGAGCGTCATAACGTCGTTGGTTCGCGTGCGAGAGTCGCCGAAATATGTTTCCCACGACGCGGTCGGGATTCCCTTTTCCCTCGGCAGATACGTTGCCATAAAGCTGAATTCGCCGGCGGTGGCCGTGCAAAACAGGTTGTAAAACTCGTCGTCGTCGTTAGAAACCTTGCCGTTATTGGTTGCCGGGTCGTCGAACTCTTTGAAGTAAAGTTTCTGCCCGCCGCTTTTGTAGTTGGTTGCTGAAACAAGCACGTTATGGCTCTCATCGAAGTTGTGGCCGTAGCTGACTCGCCCTTTTTGCGTGTCGAAGCTCGATACTTCACCGGAAAGCTCGGCTCCCTTGAGGGTCTTTGCGTCTTTGGTTATGACGTTAATGACCGCCAGCAGGGCGTTGCTGCCGTAGAGAGAAGAGCCGGGGCCTCGTATTATCTCGACTCTTTCGATGAGGTCCACATCCAGGGGAAACGTGGTGTCCCAGAACGCCTGGTCGAAGATGTTGTCGTTGACTCGATAGCCATTGATTAGCAGCAGGATGCGAGTATCATAATCGCCGGGCCTGCGAAAACCTCTTACGCCGATGTAGTGGTAATTACGGTCGTATGCGGTATATAGACCCGGGACGCTCTGCAGGACTTCGGCCAGTGTCCGATGGCCATACTTGCGAATCTCGTCGGCGGTTATGATTGTAACATTAGCGGGGGCCTCGCTTACATTTTGCTCATACTTGGAGGCACCGTAAACGGTGTAAGATTGTTCTGCCAGCTTCTCAAGGGGCATCTCAAAAAGGTCCTGCACCCTGGTTGCATCGTCCTGCTTCGCAAAACACCGCAACCCTCCGATGAACAAAAAAGCGACAATAAGAACGGCTGTTTTGCCCACAGCTTTTATCGTGCGCATAATAAGCTCCTCTAAAAAAAACGTAAATACAGCGGTTTTTCCACCTTGCTTTTCAACAACCCTCATCAAGTCAGCTACAGTTATACTGCGGAGTTATCGACGTTATAGCAGGGCAGATTCATCTGGAGGTAAAATGGGATGACTGTCACCCAAAATGTTCACTGCAATTGGCGTTACAAGGCAAAGCTGTGTGTTTATGAAAGTAGTTATAGGACGCGGCTGGAATGGTCAGGTTGTTGGAGGGGAAAGGTTTTTTTTGGCTGCAATCGCCAGTGCCGAACCGGCTATCAGCACAATTCCAAAGCCCCACTGCAGTGGATTCAACACCTCGCTGAAAACAAAGTAAGAAATGACCGCAACAACAAACGGCTGGGCAAGCTGAACAAGCGACGGGGTCGTGGAACCGAGCCGGCGAATAGACGTGTAATACAGCACGTGGCCGAGGGCAATACCGGTAACTCCGGAAACAACGGTCGCGACCCAACCCGCCAACGGCATATCGAGACACTTTTGCGGCTGACCCATAAACATCGTTAGTATGAACAACGCGACAACGGTATAAATACTGACGACCGAAAAACCGGTTCTCGAATCAATATCTCGAAAAGCGATTTTCACCGCCACCCCGTAAAACCCCCATATAAGACCGTAGAGCAGGACTATTGTGATTCCCATTTTTGTATATGACTGCATAAATGCGGGATGAAAAAATATCACGCCCGCCAGCCCGACTACCGACAGAAGAATGCTTAATCGAAAAAGCCGGTTCCCCAGCAGTCGTTTTTCTTCCGCGAAAAATATAATCGACAGTATTATGACCCAGAGAAACCCCGTCATTGATAATAACGACGCAAAGCCGGGGTCGATGTAATAAAACGCCGCCGCCCACAGGGTTTGCATAATGATGTTGGGTATAAAAGGCAATAGCGCCCGATTCCAGACCGCCTTTGGCAGACGTCCCGCCCTTGCATCGGCAATCAAAAACGGAAGCCAGAACAGGCACGCCGCGGCGTATCGCAACAGGTTCTGTGTCCATAAATCGAGGTGGCCGGTCAGGTACTCGATAAACAATGGCGCACTCGACCAGCATATAAGAGTTCCCAGACAGCTCAAGACGCCCACGTAATTTAACGAATTTGGGGTTGATTTGCTCATTGCTGGCTGCTAATGCAAAAAGGGATTGTGCGTTTTTTCCCGCTTGATTGTGGTTTGCGGGCCGTGGCCGGGATAAACAACTGTTTTATCGGGCAGGACAAGCAGTTTTTGTTTTATACCTTCGATAAGCTTCTCCATATCGCCGCCTGGAAAATCCGTCCTGCCGATGGAGCCGGCGAAAAGAGTGTCTCCGACAAATAGGATGCCATTCTGTTCGGCGTAAAGGCAGATTCCGCCTGACGTATGACCAGGCGTGTGTATAACGCGCAATTTGATGCCCGCCCGCTCGATTATATCCGGCTCTTCTACAAGATGGTCAGCCTTGCCGGTGCTGACGGACTCGCCCGTCATAAATGATAAATTGCCGACCGCGTCGGTTAGCAGTTCAGCATCGAGTTTGTGGATGTAGGTTGATAGCGTTGGAAATTTTGTCCGCAGGGTATCAACGCCTGCGATGTGGTCGATGTGGCCGTGGGTGAGAACCACCGCGTCCGGCGAAAGCTTATGCTGCTCGAGGAAAGCCAGCAACGGCCCGACGTCAAGCCCCGTGTCGATAATCAGACATTCGGTCGCCTGCTTGTCGCTTCGTAAAACGTAGCAGTTGGTCTCGAATTCTCCAAGCACAAGCCGGTCAATTTTCATTCGCTTCTATCCTTAAAGGACGCGGTGTCATTGTTTCTTTTTCGAATCCCACCTTCGGCGGGTAAAATTGATGGTTGATTATTTACCAATATTAGCCATAATCATCAATAATCAATTATCAATCATCAATTTTAATTTGAGCGATTAGAGTGAAGTCATTTAAGCGCGTATTCGAATATATCTGGCCGCAGTGGCCGCGCATCATTGTTGTCGTGATAAGCGCGATGATAGTGTCCGCTCTTTTGTCGCTTAGCTTTATGACGCTTATCCCGCTGTTGAAGGTGATGACAGGCGAGGAGGGATTACGCGGCTGGCTCGATAGAAACGTCTGCGAGCTGCGGTATGATATGAAATTCTATATTCCTCAGAGCGTCGATTTCACGAACAATGCAACCGACGACCTGGCGCATCATCTGCAGATAATCTCAGTGGATGAGAATAGTGTTCCCGATCTGGCCGGGTTGAAACCTCAAGACAGGATTATTGCCATAGGCGATGGCGTTCAGGGCCAAAACGCCTTTATCGACCTTTTGGATTCACTGGCGAACGCGGAGGGCCCGACAACTATTATTGTCATCAAGCGGCTTAATGAGAGCACTGGCAGCTTCGAAAAACGCCGGCTCACTCTTGATACGGCGTGGAAAACCGACGTTCGCGGGCATCTTGCGAGGATTGCTCAGAAAGCAGCGGGTTTGGTCCCGGTTGAGCAGACGGCGGATGACAAAACTAAAGCTGTCGTCATTATAATTCTGGCAATAGGTATTGTCACAATAGTCAGGTGCACGGCGAAGTTTTATCAGAGCTACCTTGCTCAAAAAATTGTCCAGGTCGGTATCAATCGGCTCAGGGAAGACGCCTTCGTGTACGTGATGGATATGCCGATGAGTTTCTTTGCAGCCGAGCGCCCAAGCGACGTGGTCAGTCGGCTTATTCGCGATACCGGCGCTATGGGCAACGGTATCAAGATACTGCTGGGTAAGGGGCTTCGCGAGCCGCTTAACGCCGTATTACTGCTGACCGGCGCCGCTTTGCTCAACTGGCAGCTTACGCTTGTTTTCCTGTGCGGGGCGCCGCCGACGCTGTGGATGGTCTCGTTACTCGGCAGGAAGATGAAGAAGGCCTCAAGAAAATCTCTGATTGCCTGGTCGCAGATGCTCGCCAAACTGCAGGAGGTTATGACTGGCTTGAAGGTCGTCAAGGTTTATAACCAGCAGAAGTATGAGCACGCGGCATTCCACGGGATAAACAAGCGATTATTAAAACAGCTTTTGAGAATATCGAAGGTCGATTCAGCGACCAATCCGATTCTGGAGGTGCTTGGGATGGCGGCCGGCTCGGCCGCACTGGTGGTTGGCGCAAGCTGGGTGACCGCCAGCAAGATGGATGGAAGCAGCTTTCTGGTAATGCTCGGTCTGCTGGGGGGCGCTGCTGATGCCGTCCGCAAGACAAGCGATATCTGGAACAAAATCCAGGAGGCGGACGCCGCCGCCGAACGCGTATTTGTTATGATGGATGAGCCGCTGGAAACCGAAAAGCAAGGAGCGGTTGAGCTGCCGGCGCTCAGGGGAAAAATTGAGTTCAAAAATGTTGTGTTTACCTACCCCGGTGCCTGCCAGCCGACCCTCAAGGGCATCAACCTTGCCGTTCAGGCGGGGCACACCATAGCCATAGTCGGTCCCAACGGCTCAGGCAAAACGACGCTGGCCAACCTCATTCCGCGTTTTTACGACCCCGACAGCGGGCAGATTCTGATTGACGGCAAGGACATACAGGATGTGTCGCTTCGAAGTTTGCGCGACCAGATTGCTATAGTGACTCAACAGATAGTAACATTCAACGACACGATATCGGCCAACATCGGCTACGGCAAACCGAACGCAGACAGACAGGAGATTGTCGAGGCGGCCAGACGGGCATTTGTCCACGAATTCGTTGAGCTTTTGCCCGACGGCTACGACTCCGTCATCGGCGAACAGGGAGCCGGACTTAGCGGCGGACAACTGCAGAGAATCGCAATAGCAAGAGCCATTCTCAAAAACCCACCTATCCTGATTTTCGACGAGGCGACCAGCCAGGTTGACGCTGACAGCGAATCCAAGATTCACAAGGCCATCGAAGAAATTATGCACAATAAAACCAGTTTCGTAATCGCGCACCGGTTCAGCACGATAATCGCCGCAGACGTGATAGTCGTGATGGATAAGGGCCAAATCGTGGCACAGGGCCGACACGAAGGATTGATGCGAACCTGCCCCCTGTATCAACGCCTGTATGAGACACAACTGGTCAGGGCGTAGTCGGCTCGATTTCGCAGGTGCAGTAAATCAGGTCATCTTGCCGATGAAAATAGATGCGACGTAAACACCGGAAACGCTTGACACGACTTTTGACGGGCTGATTATGATAGACCTTGAAAGACAAAAAAGAGCACACGAGCTTTTCAAACGGTACGCGGGTAATCCCATACTGACGACGCACGACTGGCCTTACGCCGTCAATGCCGTTTTCAATCCGGGCGCCATCAGCGTAGACGGGGAAACGCTCCTGCTGGTCCGGTGCGAGGATATGCGGGGCTTCTCGCACCTGACGGTCGCACGCAGCGCTGACGGATTGACCAACTGGAAGGTGGATTCAGCGCCCACCATTGAGGCAGACCATGATTCGCGTGAAGAAAGATGGGGACTGGAAGACCCTCGCCTGATTTGGCTGGAAGAGCAAAAGCAGTTTGCAATTACCTACGTCTCTTTTAGCGAAGGCGGCCCCGTGGTCTCGCTGTTGATTACGAAAAATTTCAAGACCTTTGCCCGGCTCGGCGGGCTGTTGCCGCCCGAGGACAAGGACGCCTGTCTATTGCCGCGAAGGTTCAAAGGCCGTTTCGCACTGATTCACCGTCCCATCGTCAGGGGTGAGGCGCATATGTGGATTAGTTTCTCGCCAGACCTCAAGCACTGGGGCGACCACAGAGTTTTGATTATGACACGCTCCGCCTACTGGGATTGTCATCGCGTCGGGCTTGGCTGCCAGCCCATTGAGACCGATGTGGGCTGGCTTATCTTCTACCACGGCGTGCGAATGACCGCCGCCGGCGCAATTTACCGCGTAGGCATTGCCCTGCTGGACCTGCACGAGCCCTGGAAAGTGCTGAAAAGAAGCGACGAATGGGTCCTCGGCCCCCAGGCGATTTATGAACGGGTAGGCGATGTGGGCGACGTGGTTTTCCCGACAGGAGTGGTCGTAACCCCCGCCAAAGAGCTTCGCCTTTATTACGGCGCCGCCGACTGCGCGGTCGCCGTCGCAACCGCCAATCTCAGCGACATCCTCGATTACGTTTCCACCTGCCCCGACGGCGAAAGCTAATCGGCTCGGAATTAAATATCAAACCATTCCTCATCTCAGTCGAATTTTGCACCGCTGTTGCCGACGGGGGGAACTGCTGGTAGAATTGTACCGTAATACAACGTGGCACGGCCATCTTGGCCGTGCCCGCACGGGCTGGAAGCCCGTGCCACCAATGTATGAATTCAGGCAAAGGTGCAGTGTGGGTCGATTAAAACATACGACTGTTCAGATTGTTCTGCTTGCAGCAGTATTTTGTCTTGCCTGCGATGAGCTTTGCCAGGCCGCTGTAGAGCCGTCTCGGCCGACAGCTTCGGAGCCGAATCTCGGACAGCCCGAACAGCAAAAATCAAAAGTGCTGCGAGAGGTCGCACAGGACTGGATTCTGGTCGGTATAACGCAATACAAAAGAGGCCTTTACGAACAGGCCGAAGAATCGTTCCTCACTGCCGGAGGATTTCAGGAATACCTGACCGCCGAAGAGCATAAGCAGCTTGAAGAGCATCTAAATAACACTCGTCAGGCCGCCGTTGAAAGACGAGCCGTGCTGGAAAATATAAAAACCGCCAACGACCTGCTCAATCAGGGTCAGCCAATCAAAGCGAGGGCCTATTATGAAAAATTACGCAGCAGCCCTTTCCTTACAGAGCAGGAACGCAGTCAAATCGCAGGTGAGATTCAAAAAGTAGATGAGAATTTCGACAAACAGATGAAGGAAATAACCTCTTTGTATAGCCACAGTGTGGAGCTTTACAGGGCCGGTGAGATGGAAAAGGCCAGAGAGGGCTTTGCTGAGGTCGCAAGATACGGCCAGTACGTCGCTCCCGAAGGCCGGTCCGCCGAAGATTATCTCCTACAGATAGATAGTATTCTCACTGAGCGGTTTAAACGACCCTCGCCTGTCGAATCGCTTGTGCCTCCGGCTTTAACAGTTGCCATACCGCAGGCGGAAAAACCGTTAATCAAAAAACCTTCGGCCTCGCCGAGAGGCGGGCAGCAGACACAAAGCTCTCAAGAACAGGCGGCGGAGGTCGCAGCAGTTGCTGAACCAACACCGGCGCAACACGAACCTGCTTTCGAAGCGAGGACAAAAATCCTTCGCACATACACAAAAGCCGTAATCGAAGATACTATAGTCCAGGTCCAGCGTTACACCATCCGGCGAGAATTTGATAAGGCAATCGACGCGGTCCGCAAGGCAACCGACGTCGTCAAAGAAAACCGCTCCTTCATCGGCGAAGAGTCGTTCGCGAAGTATAGTATCCTGCTCAAGCAGCTCGTCGATAGAATCGTCGAGGCCCGAAAGTCGCCGTAATATTCAAAAGCTAATATCATTTCTCAAGGCATCTTTTTCTGTAATACCACCCAGATTAACAATTGCCAAAGCGATAATTTTTTCTATTTTAACAGGCAAAACAAATTGCCTAATTCAACAAAAAACGCTTGATTTCAGTAGCTTTGCGTGCAATAATATAGGACTTTGGATAGCTTGGTGGGTTCGGATACCTCAGAACGCATGTCAGGGAAGATTTTTTACTTGAAAAAGTGGCTGTTTTTGTATAAACTGACTATCAGAGGTATAACCTATCCTAAAGCGGCGGGTATAGACATTAGTTTTTAGGAAGCATAGTGACCCTGTAAAATAAATTTTAGAGGAGGTCGGCTTTGAACACGCTAAGATTCTCAGCAACCCTATTGGGAAAAACCCTCTTATCGGCCTTACTGGTATCTGTTCTGACAGTAACAACGCTTTCAGCAGAAGACGCGTCATCGAAGGCAGAAAAAGGGGACAAAGAAAAAGTGGTCCGCCAGGTAGTGGAAAACTGGATACAGATCGGGACCGAACAGTACAAACGCGGATTTTATGCCGCTGCAGAAAAATCTTTCCTGCGGGCAAAGGATTACGAAGCGTATCTGACCTCCGCAGAGAGGGATATACTCAACGAAAATCTGCAGCGCGCTCATGCAGCGACGCTCGGAAGGGAAGGCGCGCTGGCCGAAATAAGAATTGCCGGCGAACTGGCCGGGCAGCAGAAATTCGCTGAGGCCAAGGCGCATCTTCAGGCCGCTTCGACCAGTGAGTTTCTCACGGACGACGAACACCAGCTAATCAAGCAACGGCTTGAAGAGCTTGGGATGCAGCCGGCTGCTGCTAAACAGAAGATTGAACCCGTTAAACAGGTTGAGCAGCCAAAAGTTCAACAGACGACTACCCCGGTCGAGGTCGAAAAAATTGCAGAACCTGCTCCGAGTGTTGCTGTGACTGAAAGAGAATCTTTAGCGGCCGGAACCGGAGAACCTCAACAGGAGCAGACCGGCTATATCGGCGTCATCAATCGCAGGAGAAATATAATTCAGGGCAGGGTCAAAGCCGTTGTCAACGATGCTACACAAAGGGCGAATGAATTTATCGGCCAGGGCCAGTTCGACAAGGCCAAAGAGGCCGTCGATGCCGCCGAGAGAACTGTCTATGAAAATCAACAGCAGCTCGGTGATTATCTGTTTAATCAATACACCGACCAGTTGAAGCAGCTCTCGGATAGAATAGCGGAAGGCCGCAAACTCCAGGCACAGCAGAAAGAAGAGGAAAAACGTATAAAGGCCGGGCAGGCACAGCAGGACTATAAGGAAAAAATGGCGGTCGAACGCGAAAAAAGAATCGCCGACCTGTTCCAGAACGCCCTCAACTTCCAGAAGCAGCAGCGATACGAGGAAGCCCTCGGCCAGCTCGAAATGCTGCTCGCCATAGACCCGCAGCACAACAATGCCCTCATATTAAAGCAGACACTCGAGGATACGGTCAGCTACCGCAAACAACTCGAAATTGAAAAGGAAAAAAGCAAGGAAAGAGTCAACATGACTATGAAAACGCAGGAAGCGTCGATTCCTTTTGCTGAAGAGATGACTTATCCGAAAAACTGGCGTGAGATTGTAGCCAAACCTACGCGCCAGCCCGAAGAGGCGGTCGGTCAGGACCCCGCAAATGCCGTCGTCGAAAAACAGCTCGACGAGATTGTGGACCTTTCGGGGCTTTCGCCTGAAATGCCTCTGCGAGAAGCGGTCGAGCTTCTTCGAAACTCGGTCAGCCCGCCACTGAAGATATTCGTAAACTACAGCGATTTGTATAACAACGCCAACATAGACCAGACGACGCCGATAAATATGGACCCCTTGACGGGCGTTCGCCTGCGCAGAGCGCTGGAGCTTATGCTTCAGTCCGTCTCAGCCGGTTTGGCCCGGCTCAGTTACACCATCGGCGATGGTGTCATTACCGTAGCAACCGCGCAGTCGTTGCCACCCAATCAGGAGGTCAGGGTCTATAACGTCACCGACCTTCTTGGCCGGCCAGCGGATTACTACGTCAGTGCTGCCGGCGGCGGTGGTGCAGGCGGCGGTGGCCGCGGCGGCGGTGGTGGTGGCGGTGGTGGTGGCGGCGGTGGTGGCGGCGGTGGTGGCGGCGGAACCTCGTACTTTCAAGAGGTCTTCGAGGAAACTGAAGAGGAACTCGACAGGGAAACCCTGCGGGATGAAGCTACTGAACGAACGAATAATCTCATCTATCTCATCCAGGACACGGTTGCTCCCGACAGCTGGCTCGATTTCGGCGGGACTGCAACTATTACCGCTTACGAAAACAAGAAGCTCGTCATCCTGCAGACCCCCGAAAATCATCGTGAAGTAGAACAATTATTGAGAGATATGCGCAAAGCGCTCGGCCATCAGGTCGCAATTGAGGCCAGATTCCTCGTAGTCGGAGAAAACTTCCTTGAAGAAATAGGCCTTGACGTGTTTGGCAATCTCTATCTCGGTTCAAATTTCGGCACATCTCAGTGGCGGTTTGACACCTTCGAATTGGCTGAGCCCAAGCCGACCGGTATATCCGGCAGCTGGGATATCAGCTCTAATCCCGTTCAGTTCCCTCCGGGTTACCCCACTGCAGCTAGCCCGCAGTTTATCTCCACCGGCGGCATGATGGGTTTCTTTGGAGGAAGCTTCGGCGGCATACTCGACAACCTCCAGGCAAACTTCCTGGTCCGAGCCACCCAGGCCAAACAAGACACTGAATCGCTTGTTGCGCCGAAGGTTACCGTGATGAGCGGCGAGTCCGCCACGTTGCAGGTAAGACGAACCATTCGCTACCCCTTGCCCCCGACAATCAGTGTCAGTGGCGTAGGCACTACTGGCGGCGCTGGCGGCGGCGTCAGCGGCGTGGGCGGCGGCTCCACGTTTCAGCAAAATTACGGCGAAATACCCACGGGCCCTACGCTTAACATCACGCCGACTATCACGCCCGACAGAAAGCACGTGCTGCTGAACATTGTTGCCGAGTTGTGGGACTTCCTCGGTTTCGAAACTTCTTCCGTCGAGACGCCTATACCGGGCGGCGTCGGCGGACAGCCCACCGATGTTTTTACATACAACGTAACACTGCCGCAGACCGAACGCTCGAGGGTCAAGACCAGAGTCAACGTACCCGACGGCGGGACCCTGCTGCTCGGTGGATTAAAGAGGTCCGCAGGAACAGAAAAAGAGGTCGGTGTGCCTGTGCTCAGCAAAATCCCGATTCTCGGAAGAATCTTTACCAGTCGAAGCAAAGTCGCTGACCAGAAAGTCCTGCTGATTCTCGTTAAGCCAACGATAATCCTGCAGGAAGAGGCCGACAGCGAGGCGCTCGCGGCTATGGAGGCCCGGCCCTGAATTAGTAATTTAGGAAAGAGCTATAACTGACTTTGTATTGTATGGGGATTGCTATGAAATGCAAGTTTGTGTTTTGTGCGTTAGTGCTCCTATTATCGCAGATAGCTGCTACAGCAGCAGTTTTAACGGTCCCTTCGAGGACTTACCCGACTATACAGTCCGCTATCAACGCCGCCGGCAACGAAGATACTATTGAAGTTGCCCCGAATCCAAATCCCTATTACCCCGTAGCATATACGGGAACCGGCAACAGGAACCTCGACTTTCAGGGCAAGCAGATTACGCTCAAAAGCCAAATCAATCCAAGTAATCCCAACTGGAATATCATCAACTCAACCATAATCGACTGCGGCGGCGTGCCTGGGGGCATGAGCACTGCGAACCGTGCCTTTTATTTTCACAGCGGCGAAGGCAGCGCCAGCAGGGTAATCGGTTTCAAGATTATAAACGGCTATGCCAGAGGCCCGAAGGGTGCTGACGGCGAGTCCGGTTTTATAGGCGACGTTTGGCGAGACGAACCTGTGATGGGTGTGCCCTGGCAGACCGCTCCGAATTTTGATAACCCTCCCCCTGACTTTGAGGTAGATGACCCGTGCACGTTACCGCCTATCGCGCTTAGCGGCAACGATGCTGCTGGCGACGGCTACGGGGGCGCAATATTCTGTGAGAACGGGAGTTCTCCCATAATAAAATACTGTGTGTTTGAAGATAACACGGTTACAGGGGCTCACGGCGGCAGGGGGGCAGATGGCATGAGCGGCCCGTGGTTTAATTATACCTGGTCTGATTTTAACTGGGCTCCCGGAGATACTTATCAATTGTTATTGGAAGATGCCGAACCCGAGGAAAACCTTAATGGCCAGTGGGGCGGCACCGGCGGCATTGGCGACGGCACTGGTTTTGGCGGTGCGATTGCGTGCTTAAGTAACAGCAGTCCCCTGATAAACAGCTGTATTTTCAGAAACAATTCGGCCCAGGGCGGCCGAGGCGGCGACGGAGGTAACGGCGGCAATGGAGCGTACTTCCCTGATTTTGACGATGGCGACGAAGGCGCCGGCGGCAATGCGGGTGACAGTGTTGGCGACGGAATTGGCGGCGTGGTTTATGTTGCAGGCGACTGCAGCCCCGTGATTACTGATTGTAATTTCGAGGGCAACTCCGCCAAGACAGGCCCGCGCGCCGAGGGAGGAGAACTTGGCCAGGGAAACACAAGTGACCCACCGGCACCCATTGGCGCACCGGGCGAGGTGCATCCGGGCGCCTCCGTAAGTATTGCGGGCGGTGCGGTGTATTTCGAGCACGGCGCGAATGCTCAATTCACCAATTGCAGGTTCGTTGAGAACAGTGCCTATTTTGCTTTTGACATTGACCAGGGTTTTGGGGAGGATATTGCGGGCTATACGGCCGGCGGTGCAGTGTATTTTGATGGTGAAAACAGCATATTAATCGATACCTGTAGTTTCATAGACAACACCGGCGGCGCTCTCTATTGTGGCCCGAGTTCCGGACTCAATATCAACAACGACTATGCCGTGTCTATCGGCCAGCCCGGTCGCAAAAATATCTTTCTGAGAAATACCTCGCCTTCCTGGATGGGAGGCGCCATTTACATCGACAGCGGCTGTTCTGTCGATATCAGCAACGCCAGTTTTGGCGAAAACAGGGCAGCAAGTGACGGCGGCGCAATTAAGAGTATAAGCAGCGTGAGCATCACGAATTGTGTGTTTTCGGGTAACACAGCAGAAGGTTTTGGCGGCGGCTACATAGGATATGGCTACGGCGGTGCTATCGACGTTTACTCCGGCTCGAACCTCACGATAAATATGAGCAATTGCAACTTCGTGGGTAATGAGAGCGTATGGGGCGGGGCGCTGTCCTCCGAGATATTTACCGCGTCGCTGCTGAACTGCTTTTTCCTTGACAATAAGGCAAAGATGGGAGGAGCGCTCGACCTCGGGCTGGGAACCGTCAATATCACGTCCAGTGTGATGAGGGGAAATCGGGCCACGGATGGCGACGGCGGTGCCGTCAATTGTCGCAACACAACGGCACAAATCGAAAACTGCGAATTCTTCGATAATTCAGCCGATAGCTTTTACGCCTGGGGAGGCGCAATTAATTTCTACGGGGGCGCAAGCCCGAACAGCCACATAGTAAAGAACTGCCTTTTTGCAGGTAACTCGGCGGGCTTCGAAGGCGGGGCAATCTCCTGTGCATTGGGAGTGAATCCCCAGATATTAAACTCCACGTTCAACGAAAATATTGCGGATGAATTTGGCGGCGCAATATTTATCGACTGGGATTCGGACGCTTTTATTAGAGATTGTATAATTAGTAACAATAACAAGCACGCAATCCACGAAGAGGACTTCAGCGGCAATGCAATTGCGGAATTCTGCCTGTTCAATAATAATCCTGACGGCCACTACTATGATTCTTCAACGGGGCTTGTATATGACGACCCAACTCTCATTCCGGGTGGCTCTGACAACATACCAGGCGACCCCCTGTTTTTAACAGGTCTACTTGGTGATTATTACCTTAATCAGGACAATAGTCCTGCAATAGATAATGGAAGCGCTCTTGCCTCGAGTATTGGTCTTGATACACGAACTACCGCGACGGATGACTCTAATGATACCGGCCAGGTCGATATAGGTTATCATTTCAGAAAGGCCGCCGAGGTGCCGACGTATCAACTGACCACCGGTGTTGTCGGGGGACACGGCACGATTTCACCTGGCGGCACTTACTATGCCGGAGCGATTGTCACCGTTACTGCTCAGCCGCAAACCGGCTGGTTTGTCAAGCAGTGGACGGGAACCGAGGACGACTCGGTAAAGACCGCGACCGCAACGGTTGTGATGAATTCGGACCGAAGCGTTACGGTTGAGTTCAACGCGCCGCGGATTCTCTACGTGGGAGGCGACACCGGCTACCCGACGATTCAGGCGGCCATCGACGACGCACAAGACATGGATATAATTCAACTGATGCCTTCAAGTCAGCCCTATTACACGCAGTGGGGCTACACGATAGACGGCCTAAATATCACCATAACAAGCGTTGACCCCAATGACCCCTGTGTCGTGGCCTCAACGGTCATAGAGCAGGAAGTCGGCCCAAATGCCGGGGTAGGTCGTGCGTTTACCTTCTCAAATGTGGGACCTCTTACGCGGCTGCAGGGTATTACCATTCGCAACTTTTTTGTAAGAGGACTGGACGGTCTTGATGGCGACCCGTCACAGGGTTACTATGACGGCCGATTCGGCAATTCGGTTGCGGCGATAGGTATAGTACTTAGCAACGCATCTCCGACTATTGAAAATTGCGTAATAGATAACTGCCACTCTACCGGCGGTGACGGCGGAGACGGCGCGGGCGGCGACCAGGACCACCCAGACGCCGGCAACGGCGGATGGGGCGGCGCTGTATACGGAGGCGCAGTAACCTGTGCAAATAACAGCAACCCTGCGTTTAAAAACTGTACATTCTCAAACAATAGCGCCACGGGCGGCAACGGCGGGGACGGCGGAAATGGAATCGAAGACCCGTATGGCTTAGGCGGACGAGGCGGAAGCTGGTACTATGGGTACAATCCGCCATCTCCGTGGGAATTAGGTATTCCTATCGATGCATTACCCAAGGACTACAGCGGCGGCTTAGGCGGCGCGGTTTTAGTTGACTCCAACTGTGCGCCGACCTTCGAAAACTGCACCTTCGTTAATAACACAAGCTCCAGCGGATTGAACGGAATCTGCGGCCAGGACGGTCCACCCGCAGCACTTCGGGATGAGCCCTCTGTGCGATATAGAATCGACAACGTCGGTGGAGCAGTTTACATCGCAGAGGGCGGCGACGCTGAATTCATTGACTGCACGTTTACGGGTAATACCGCCGACCCCAGCAAGCTACCGGCCAGCAATGATGCGTTTGTCGGCTTCGGCGGGGCAATCGCGGCCGAAAGCGGCGATTCTGTGCTCTTTGATAACTGCCAGTTTGTCAACAATACAAGCGACGTCGGCGGCGGCATATACTCGAATGTGTCATATCCGGAAATCTACGACAGCAGCTTCTCTGAAAATATCGCCTATCACGGCGGCGCCGTTCTGATGACGGGCGGGACTGCCGTAATCTCCGGCTCCGTCTTTACAGCCAACGAGGCCAATCAGCCCGGCAGCGAGGGAGGCGCAATTGCCCTTCTCGGAGCAGATGCTGAAATTATCGACTGCAATTTTACGGCCAATGCATCGACCGGTTCGGGCGGCGGAATCTACGTCTCTTCCCAGGGTATTGACGGCATCGAGCTGCCAAGCGGAAACAGCGTCCTGTTGGACAACTGTCTGATTATCGGCAACCTGGCCATCTTTAACGGAGCCGGCGTTGCTTCTGTTTGGAATTCAGGACTCGACATCGTAAACTGCACAATAGCGAACAATGTCGCCGAACAGGGAATAGGCGGAGGTTTGTACGCCGCCTACAGCAGCTACACCCAGATAATTAATTCAATACTCTGGGGCAATATGGCACCTGGCGGGGCACAGATAGCCGTCACAAACAATAATGATCCTGCTTACGTGAAAGTTACTTACAGCGACGTGGAAGGAGGTGCCGGATTTGTTCGTGTTGACCCGGGCGCAACTCTCGAATGGGACGTTCCTGCGGGAGACCCTGCATATCCGACTAATATTCACTCAGACCCCCTGTTTGTAACGGGGCCGATGGGAGAGTTTTACCTTAGTCAAATCCCCGCAGGTCAATCCCAGACCAGTCCCTGCGTTGATGCAGGCAGCGACCTGGCGGAGGCCCTTGGCTTTAGATTATATACGACCCGCACGGATGAGGCGCCCGACAGGGCCGTAGTGGATATGGGTTATCACACTCCTATTCTTGAACCGTGCAGGTTTGTTGATTTGGAGAGGGATGGCACCATTGACCTGCTGGACCTGGCCTGGCTGGTCGAAAGATGGCTATATACTGATTGTGGTGATGCAAATGGATGGTGCGAAGGCGCGGACCTTTCTTATGATACTATAGTAAACTTCGATGACTACGTTATCCTTGGGAGTTGCTGGATGGAGCGTGACAGCTCCCCGCCAACGCCCAATCCGAGCCAGTGGGCAATTGAGCCGTATGCCGCGTCATCCACTTCAGTTAGTATGCGTGCCATAGAATCGCTGGATGAACTGTGGGGCTTCCCCGTCCAGTACTCCTTCGAGTGCGACAGCGGCGACTGCCACAACAGCGACTGGCAGTCCGAGCCGAATTACACCGACGTCAATCTTGCTCCTGACACCGAGTACAGCTACAAGGTGAAGGCACGCGATACCGTGGGTAATGAGACCGACCCTTCGGTCATTCGTTTTGTGACAACTACAATCGGCCCGGGCTCCGACACGACCCCGCCGACGCCCGACCCAATGACGTGGGCAATAGCACCTCGCGCAGCAACATCAACCTCGATTGAGATGAGAGCAACCACGGCGACGGATAACAGCGGCGGCACCGTTCAGTATGAATTCGATGAGACATCCGGCAATCCGGGCGGAACCGACAGCGGCTGGCAGAACGACCCGTGCTATATCGATACGGGTATTGACCCGAATAGCGAATATTGCTACAGGGTTCGGGCACGCGACCAGTACAACAACATCACCGGCTGGTCGACGGAAATCTGCGTAAGCAATCTCGGCGACCCCAATCCGCCGACGCCAGCGCCTACGTTTATCATATCGCCGGATGTAAACTACGTCGGCGCCGAGACCTACGACATCAGCGGGCAGTTCCAGTTTATGGTATATCCGGTCGATTACAGGTGGTGGCATAAGATAGTGGTCAACGTGGCCGGCATTACCGACGACGTTACCCCAGCCGATGCCCTCGAAGTCCGCTTTATCTGTCTAAGCAACAGCAGCTTCAGCAGCACCAACAGGGTTCCTGTCCCGATAACCCTGGGTCTAGGAGATGGTGTGCTGGGAAGCAGGGTCGACCTTTGGCGGGTGACTATCGCTGGTGATGCCATTGTCTATGACGTGGATGTTGACACATATGCCGTTACGGGCAGAATCCTGAACTGGATGGTGTGCGTGTATGACGCCGCGGGCAACTCGATATGCACCGAGTTGCATACGCTTGGTCCGCCGAATCCATAGCAGTATCGGAAAACAAACCTTGAAATAATCGAAATCAAAGGCCCCGGTGAAAACCGGGGCCTTTTTTATTTACTTTGGTAAATCTTGTCCTTGAGCTGCTGGTAGCCGAAGTGTGCCAGCAGATGGTCAAGCAGAACGATTGCGGTGTAATTTTCCGCGACGGGCCAAACCCTGGCTGTAATTGTCGGGTCGCGTCTGGTTATCGCAGCAAGCTGCTTGTTTTCGAGGGTATATTTGTCGATTGTGTGCTGCGGCTTGGCGATTGTCGGCGTTGGTTTGACGGCAAGCCGGACAACAATCGGTTGTCCCATCGCCAGACCTCCCGTGATGCCGCCGGCGTTGTTTGAATCAAATACGACTTTGCCATTCTCGGAGTGCATCTGGTCATTGTCCTGACTTCCAGTCATATTTTTTACGGCCATACCTGCACCGACCTCGACGGCCTTGACTGCGCCAATGCCGAGCATCCTGCCTAATTCGGCGTCGAGCTTATAAAAGACAGGTTCGCCGAGTCCCGTAGGAACGCCGAGGGCGATAACCTCCACCACGCCGCCCGCCGAGTCGCCCGCCGCCGAGATTTTATTGCAGGCATCGGTCATTGCCTGTGCAGCGGTGATATCAGGCACGTTTACAATATGGTGAACTCCGTATTTGTCTTTGATTTCTTTGGCGGTGGTCTTTGGCGTTTTGTCGCGGATGGCGTCGATTTCCTTTTCGATTTGGGCAAAGACGGCTGCCTTTTCCAAAAATCGCATATCCATATTGACTCGGCCTTTGACGTAAATTTGCTGGTAAAACGGGTCAAGGTCACATCGCATCTTCTTGTAGTTTTCGGTGTATTGAAACGCCTTGTTGTGGTCAATATCGGGGCAACGCACGCCAGCGATTTCCTTTACATAAGCAAACACCTTGATACCGCATTTCCTGAGCACCTTTTTTGCTACGAAGCCGGCCGCGACAATCGTTGAGGTATATCGGCCGCTGAAAATGCCTGCCCCGATTGCGTCGTCGTCGGGGCCGTATTTTATAAACGATGCGTAGGAGGCGTGGCCCGGCCGGGGCGTGCGGTTGGTGTCCTGATACTGCTTTACGTGAATAAAGTGCCTGTCGAGGTTCGGTATCAGTATGGTCAACGGCGTGCCGTTGGTGTGATTTTTGTTGCCTGCTCCTTCAATTGTGTCGGCGGCGTTAAGCCCCGAGTAAATTATGGGAAGGTCCGGCTCTTTTCGCGGACTTGATAGTTCGTCGGCGCCGGGTTTTCGCAGTAGCAAATCCCCGTAAATTTCCTGCTCTGTAAGCAGCATTCCCGGCGGATGGCCCTGCACAACAGCAGTCAGCCCTTCCTGATACGACCCGCCCGCAACCGTTACCTGAAACATTCGACCTATATGACAGCCAATCATCTTCTTCTATGCTCCTTAAATTTACCTGGTATTCAGCACCGAGCCAATATATAGCTCTATTGATAAAAAACTTCAAACCTTTCCCAGAAGTCGGGGAAGGATTTTGCCACGCACATTTCATCCTGAATGACCTGCTCGCCGGTTACAAGGCCGGCTACGGCGAAGCTCATCGCGATTCTGTGGTCGTTATGGGGGTCTATGTCAGCCCCGTGATTTTTTGGACTGCCATTTATAACGAGAGAACTCTCGTCGCAGGTTGCATCGATACCCATTTTACTCAACTGTGAGGCCATTACCGCCAGCCGGTCGCATTCTTTTAGCCGCAAGTGTCCTATGTTTGTAAGTTTGCTCGTACCCTGTGCATAAGCCGCTGCTATTGCCAAAGGCGGGACCAAATCAGGAAGGTCGCTCATATCCTGTTCGATTGCGCGTAGTTCTCCGCTTTTGATACAAATGCCTTCTGATGTCGCCGATACCTCGCAGCCCATTTTCTCCAGTAGCAACAAAAACGCCTTGTCGCCTTGTTTTGTCTCCGGGTTCAGGCCTCGCACCGTAACTTTCGAACCGCAGATTGCCCCCGCCAGAAAGAAAAAAGATGCGCTGCTGTAGTCGCCTTCGATAGTTATTTCCCTCGGCGAATACCTCTTGTCGTTGGAAATTTTGATTTGTTTATAGTCGCGGTTTTCCGAATTAGCTCCGAAATCGCGCATCATCTGCAGGGTAATATCGAAATATGGTTTTTCGGTCATTTTGTCCGTGCATTCTATTGTCACCGGATTCTCCGCGTATGGCGATGATATTGCAACAGAGCTGAAATACTGCGAGGTCTTTTGGCCTTTCATCCGGGTATTGCCGCCTTTGATACTGCCGCCCTCGACCCTGATGGGCGGGAAACCATCCTTGTCGAGGTATTCTATTGAGCAACCCAGTTGGCGCAGGCCGGCTACAACTTCGCCGATAGGTCTTTCGGTTATTCTTTTTGTTCCCGTGATGAGCACGGGCCTTTCGGATAAACAGGCAACCGACGTAAGAAAGTTCATCCCCACGCCCGACTCACCGACGTTCAGTTCGTCGCAGGCCGGCTTATATTTCCCCCCCGCTCCCCATACAATCAAACCCCCAGGATAAACCTGGGGGCTTTTCTCAATACGCACGCCGAGTTTCTTGAGACATTCGATAACGTTCAACTGGTCCTGGCCGAGCAGCGGTTTACGAATGACGCTCGTGCCCTCCGCCAGAGAGCTTATAATCAATGCCCGCAGCGTATGCGCCTTTGAAGGCGGGGCATCAACCTTGACGTCCATATTGTGAATCTTACTTACGATTCTCATAAAGAGGGATTTTAATCGAAAAATCGGGGATTGGCCAATGCTTCTTTTGTATAAGATTTTGTGAAATTTGCTGGACAACCGGATATTAGCGTCATATAATAAATAATGTAGAAGATTAAAAAGGTGGAAAGTATGCCTCCTTGGCTGAGGCAGCCGAGGATGTTATGCTCCGAGGAAAGGAGGTGTTAAAATGTGCAGGAAAGAGGGATTTGCGGGGCTTGTCTCGCTTGTGATTGTGCTTTGTTTGTGCTCTATTGGTTTTGGGCAGGAAGTTTATTTCTTTGATATGTCACCTCCATACGTGTGGTCAATCCAGCCGGATAACCCGACAACTCAGGATGTTATTCATATTCGGGGACCTTTCGATAATCCAAGTTTCTACTACATGAACGATTGTTATGCCATGCATGCAGCCGGTTGCTGGCCCGAATTGCAAATTACATCCAGCGCCATTTACCTGGGTTGTGGTGGGCCGCTTCCGCCGAGTGGTTATTGCTATCAGGTGTTGATTCCTGTCAATGCAGTGGAGTGTGTATTTGGACCATTGCCGGCGGGCAATAAGACCTTTATCGCTATGTATCCTCTTGCTCACGGGTCTATTAACTTTACTGTGCGGGAGCCGCTGACTGTTTTGAGTCCGAACGGCGGCGAAGAATGGGTAGTTGACAGCAACCAGCAGATAATTTGGCAGTCGTATGGGGTCATTAACGAAGTGCTGATTGAGTATTCCACGGACAATGGCGTTAACTGGCAAATCGTCGCCCCAAACGCTCCGAATACCGGCTCGTACCAGTGGACGATTCCTGATGCCAATTCTCAGCAATGTCTTGTCAGAGTAAGCAAGGTCGGCGACCCTTCCGTGTATGACTTTAGCGACGACGTATTTACGATTTTCCCCTGCGACCGTGACCTCCCGATGGATTTCAACAGCGATTGCTATGTGGACTTCGCTGACTTTGCGATTTTCTCTGCCGGCTGGCTAGACTGCGGCAATCCTTACGACCCCGACTGTTGGTAATATAACCGGCTTTGACCTATGCGAGAATTGTGATGTATTGATAGGTATCCGCCAGTTCAAAAGAAAAAGCCGACCCGTTTTTACACGGGTCGGCGGGTCGATTCTGCAATAGTATTTTAGTTCCAGACCTTGATTCCGGGGACTTCCTTGCCGTCGGCATCAACGACGCGGAACATAAACTCGTATTCGCCCCAGTCCTGGCAGACCTTCAGCAGGATGAGGTTCTTGCCTTTATTTAATTTTACCTTGTAGGTTTCGCTGTCCATTTCCATCGAGCGGTAAACGTTCTGCTCGCCGACGAGCTTGTGATTGACCCAGAGCTTGTAGCCATCGTCCGAGCCGATGCGCAGCTCCACTTCCTTGTCGGCGTCTGAATCGAGCCAGCAGGCGACGTAGCAAAGGATGTCCTCCTGCTGCGGTTCCAGACCGAGACCTTCGATAGCGAAGAAGGAGATATCCGTAGATGTCCCGGCATACTGCTGCCACTTAAACGTATTGCCGTTGGCGTCTTTGATTTCCATACCGTTAGTCGGGACGTGGCCCATCTCGCCGCCGTAGCCTTTCAGATAATCGACGTTGAAACCTTCATTGTCCGGTCTCTCACCGGGATTCGGCAATGGCCCAACGACCAGCCAGTGGTCGATAAAGCCCGGCTCATCCATCCAGTTCATTGCAAAACCGTACGGGCCTAAGGTCGCGCCTTTGCCGGCGGCCTCTTTTGGCTTCGCCGCCTCTGCCTTCATGGCCACCTTCGGCTTTTCCACAGCAAGCGGTGCCTTCTCAGCGGTCTTCGAGGGTTCTTTGGCTGCCTTCTCCACGCATCCCGCTATTGTCACGCACAGGGCCGCCAGGCACAATGCGCACATTAAAACGCGGATTTGACTCTTGCTCATAGTTCAGCTCCTTTCTGAAAATCCTGATTATAATAATCGCTCTTAAAAACTACCTTGTCGGTAAGCTAACAATCTCAGGCCGCTTCTGCAAGAGTTTTTTCCACCCCTGTCCGTTCAAACGGTCTGTAGCTGCTGCTGGGCTTTTAGGATGGCTTCAGCGTCATTGAGGACTAATTGCTCCACCAGAGCCGCCGGGACAACGGTCAGGCCCATATTAAAAACTTTTTCCTCCACCATTGAGGCGATGGTCCTGGCCGTCTGCCTGTCCAGTCCTTGTCTGCCGATAAGGTCCTCCGCAATCCTGGATTTGTCCCATCTGCTCCTGACCTGCTTTTTACCGTCTTCGTAAAGCTCCTCGGCACCAGCTAATCCGCCGGATTGTCCGCGGACAACCTCCACCCGGCTGCGCATCAGCTTGCGCTGGAAGTGATGCTCGCTGAGGGCTATCGCTTCCTGCTCGAAGCCGGTGCCGGCGAGGACCATCTCAATTATAGAAAGTATCTCGCTTGTGCTGATGTTTCTACGTTCGCCGGAACGATGAAGAAAAAATGTTACTGCCTCGGCAAACTCCTCCGCGACGGCTATATCCGCCTGTCCCGTCGCGCCGAGCGCATTGGCTGTAGTGCCGACGACTTTGGTATGAAAATACTCCTCCGTTGTGCCGTCGCGCTTGACAACTTTCAGTTTCCACGTCCTCCCCGTCATTTTCGCTTCCCTGCAAAATCTCCGGCTGTGCCGTCTATTGAAAAAGTTTCGGCTGCCCAGCCAGGTCGGCCTGTGATATAACCTGACTTACTTCCTGAATCAGCTCACCGGCGTCCTTGAAATCTCGATACACGCTGGCGAACCTAATATACGCCACCTTGTCCACGTCACGCAAGTGTTTTATAACATTTTCGCCGATGAAGGAGCTGGTCACCTCTTTGTCGAAATTCCGGAATATGTCTTCCTCCACCTTGTCGGCAATCTGGCGAACCTCCTCGACGGAGACGGGCCTTTTGTAGCAGGCCTTCTGCAGGCCGGCAATAATTTTTTCCCTGTCGTAAGGAACGCGGGAATTGTCCTTCTTTATCACGTACATCTTGAAGCTCTCGCTGGTCTTCTCGTACGTTGTGAAACGCTTGTTGCACGCGAGGCACTGGCGTCTTCGTCTGATTATCCGCCCGCCGTCGCTCGAACGCGAGTCGATTACTTTGTCGCTGTCTTCTTTGCAGAAAGGACATCTCACGGCTTATCCCCGCCTCGTTTTCTTTTTTTCATATCGCGCAGCATAGGCGCGCGACTTATAGTGAAATTGTAAAAGCATTGCAGGATGTGTCAAAGGAAATCTTCGGCTGGTTTAAGCCAATAGCGACAATGCTGCTTCGGCGACTTCATTGCCTGCCTTTTTGACCGCTAACGGCTGCACAATCGAGAGCTCGTCCGAGTTGATTTGGGCCAGCCGGGTCTTGTCCTCGAACAGGGTTTGTATTGCCTTGATGATTGGTTCGGTTGAGCGAAAATACGGCATAAACTCAGGCACGAGCCGACGGTCCGCGAGGATATTGACTAACGACAGGTGTTTTGTGGTAATGAGCCATCGGCCGAGTATGTGCCACACCACAGGACTTGTTTGATACATAATCGCCATCGGGCAGCCGGCAGAAGCCACCTGCAGCGTTGCGCTACCGCTTGCGACAAGCGCGAAGTCGCTGTTTTTGGCCGTCTGATATACCGCGTCAATCGCATAAGTGGTTCTGAAACCCATCAGCCGGGTTGAATCCAGCGCGCCTCTTGTCGCCTCGTCAACAGCCACCGTCGTAAACGTCAGATGCGGAAATTTTTTCCGCAATTCCACCGCCGTATGCTGCATCGGCCGCCAAAGCGTGCCGACCTCGGCTGCCCTCGAGCCGGGGATGATTGCTATTTTAGCATTTGCAGGATTGAAACTGCTATAGTCCCGTTTGGCCCTGGTTAGGTCCGACTGAGTAAGCCCGTCGAACAAAGGATTACCCACGAACTCAGCGGGCACGCCCCTGCTTGTGAACCAGTCCTGCTCGAAGGGCAGGATGCAGCAAAGCTTGTCGCAGTATTTTCTCAGTTTGCCAATCCGCCACGGCGCCCAGGCCCAAAGCTGCGGGGCGACGTAGAAAAGTGTCTTTATGCCGAGTTTTTTGGCGTGCCTTGCGACGTGAAAATTAAAGGCGGGCGAATCGCAAACGATAACGAGGTCAATTTTATTAGTCGCCAGAAACCGGGCCGTCTGTCGTATCAGCCCGTAATAGTGAAAGACGTGTGCAAAGGCGTTATGTGCCATCACTGCCCGGCCGACGGTGTCCTGCGGTTTATTTATGAGCACACAGCCGGCCTCGGCCATTTTCGGTCCGCCTACGCCCACAAACTCGATATCTCGACGCTTCTGCCTAATCGCCCTGATTAGCCCCGCGCAGTGGCCGTCCGCGCTGGGCTCGATAGCGCTTAAGAAAATAATCTGTTTTGAATCCTTACCGGACATCACGGCTTATGACGCCTGCCCGCTGAATACGTCAAATTGCGCTCCGAACTGCCGCAGGTAAAAGAGCGAATACGCCCGTGTGAAGGCGATAAGGGGCAGCAGAATCACCGTCCCCACATATGGCACTAATAACAGCACGCTGGCACAACAACAGCAGCACCCAACCAGACATATAGTCGCGGCGATTATGCCTATGACCAGCGATATGACTATCTTAAAAAGTATGTAAAGCGCCATACGCGCCTTGTTGCAGCCGATGAGCGACAATAATCCTCTCCAGCCCGCCAGAGCGCTTGAAGTTTGCAGGAACATAATCGGCACGACGAAATCAGTGGTGAATTTTGCGATTAGTGAGAATAAAATGGCGACGAAAATAACGGCAAAAATGGCTACAATCAGGCCCGACACCGCCGCCGCGCCCGGCCCCGACGAGGCCATCGCGATAATTGTAATTATCATCAGCGCAACCGGCAGCCCCAAGGCCAAAATGTTTATCAATCCTAAAACGATGCGGAAAAGGAAAAGGGAGTTGCCGTGGCCGGCGAATTTTTTCCAGGGAACCACAACCTCGGCCGAGTTACCCGCGAGGCAGTGAACGAACATAAACTGGCCTCGGCTTCTCAGCCAGCTAAATACCAGCCATAATACGATAACTATCGGGATGATTATCGCCGCCCCCAAAATTATCCAGGGCAGATGTGCCCCAATAGCGTCCTTGACCTCCCCCAGGCCGGATGCGCAATTGTTGATTCGATGGTGGCGGTCGGAGAAGTTGAAATTGAAATTTGGCCAGCCACCTTGTCCCAGTTGTGCCAGCCAGGCGCAAAAGCCGATTATAAACCACTTCGAAAGGTCAAATGGCCGAAACAGCATCAGCCGAACGCGCTCAATGGCCGGGCCAATCGGCTCTATTACACTTACGCGTTCCGGACGCAAAGTATCCATAAGTTCCTCCTGTGCCTTTCGCTGATATTAATTTTCCTGACCCGGCTCGCTCGGCTCACTTCCCGTCTCGCCTTCGGCTTGCCGAGACGGACGAGGGCCTGCGTTTGCCTGTATCTGCTGCCTTAACTGGTGAAGCTCTCTTAGCACTGGCCATTCGCCCATCGCCAGCACGCACAGCATAATTATATTGACCACCGGCACCAGCATCAGCAGTCCCAGCGCCCAGCAATAGCCCGCCTTGGCAAAAATCCTGCAGTAAATCCAGATTATTGCTATGGTCAGGATTAGGCCAACCAGTACCCCCAGCGCAACAATCACCGCCACTAATACCGGCATCGCTTCGCATCGACTAATACTTGAAGAGTCCATATTTTCCCCTTTCCGGCTACGGCTCGGCATGTTTCTTAGAACTGAATCTGACGGAATGTTCGGACCGTCCGCTACCAAACCGGCTTTCATTCCGCCTTCGCCGAGACGAGTCACTCGATTTTGAAAATCGCCTTTTCAGCAGATAGTTTACTCCTTGTAATGTTGTTTGAAAAGGGTAAAATTTCTTGATTCCGTGGCATTGCTCGCGGGAGAAAAACCGTGCAATCTGCACGCTCATCGGCTAAAACAATATCGTATGGGTGACATAGAAATCCCAAAACCGCCTAAGGGGCTGATGATACTGGCGCTTGTTGGGCCGTCATTCGTCTGGTGCGCCGAATACATCGGCTCAGGCGAGCTTGTCCTTGCCACCCGTACCGGCGCAATCCTCGGCCCGGGCATCCTCTGGGCGGTCATCGCAGGGATATTCCTAAAATACTGGATTGGAATGAGCGGCGCCCGCTACACGGTTTGCACGGGCGAGGGGATGATAGATATGTTCGACCGCATCCCGGGGCCCCGCCACTGGTCCGTCTGGGTCATACTGGTAGTTCAGGCAATATCCGCCATTATCGCCATCGCGGCGCTTGCAAACGTGGCCGGCATATTCTTCGCATCCATCTTTGGCGCCGATACGCGCTCCGTGCAAATCTTATGCGGCTGGGCGGTGTCGCTTACCGCCGCCGCCATTGTCTGGTCCGGCGCATTCGATGTGCTGAAAATGGTTATGAGCGTCCTCGTTTTGATTGTCGTTATCGGGACTGTATACGTGGCTTTTCGGGTCTTTCCCGGTATAGGCGAGTTTTTGCGTTCGGTTGTTCCAAATGTTCCCGCCGTGCCGGAATGGGCGCTTGCCAAAGGCGTTGACAGCAATGCCTGGAAGGAGATTTTGCCCTTAATCGGCTGGGGCGCCGGCGGTTTCGCCTCACAGGTCTGGTACACTTACTGGGTCCTCGGTGCCGGCTACGGCGCAACCAAGGGCAGGGGCTACGGAATGTCCGCCGATGTCGAGATGCTCAAAAATATGAACGCCGATATCGCGCATAAAATCAAGGGCTGGTGCCGTGTCTGTTATACCGACGCCACGATAGCCGTGATAATTGGAATCGTTGTTACAGGCGCGTTTCTCATCGCGGGGGCGGGCGTCCTTCGGCCACGTGAGCTTGCGCCCGACGGCCCGGGCGTGGCCATTACGCTTTCCCAAATCTTTTCCGCAAACTGGGGTAAAGTCGGCGCGTTTTTGTTCCTGCTGGCAGGCGCCGCGGCATTATTGTCCACTCAAATAGGCCAATTAGCCGGCTGGCCGCGACTTTTGACCGACTGCTGCCGAATCTGCCTGCCTTCGATTACCAGGAAATACTCCTGGAAGACCCAATACAGATTTTTTCTCGTCGTCTTTTTCTTTACCAGTATGGTCATCATTTACACGCTCGGCTACAAACCCGTTTATCTCGTCAAGGTCGGCTCAGTCCTCGATGGCCTGCTTCTTACGCCCCTTCAGGCAATCTGTGTTGCCATCGGCCTGTTTTACGTCCTGCCCAGAATCCTTTCGCCAGAGGCGTCTCGCATTTTGAAGCCGAACTGGATTTTCCTCCTCGGTCTGATTACTGCCTTTCTTGTTTTCGCTTACTTCTGCATCTTCCAAATCCCCGCCGTCCTGTTCGGCGGGTAATCCGGAAACAAGTTTGAACGGTGATTTTTTACCACGACGAAGCCGAAATGATTTATAATCTGGTATGCTATGGAACGGTCGGCATACAGGATAATCGATGCGAATTTCAACCGTGCGCGGGAAGCGATTCGGGTAATAGAGGACTACTGCCGATTCACCCTCAATAATCAATCCCTAAGCACAAGGGCAAAAGACCTGCGACACCGGCTTTGCTCGGCTGTCTCCCGCCTCGGAGACACACGTCTGCTTGCCGCGAGGGATACGCCCGGCGACGTCGGTATCGGGCAAACGGTTGAAAACGCCCTCGGCCGAACCGACCTGAAGGATGTGCTCACCGCCGCATGCAAACGACTGCCTGAGGCGCTTCGCGTGCTGGCAGAGGTCATTCGCCCCGCAGACACACGTTTGGCTGAGCAGATTGAGCAACTGCGATACGCCTCTTATACCCTCGAAAAAGATGTTGCCTTGTTCGCCGACGCCCAAGAGAGGTTCGGCAGCGTTCGGCTGTATGTGATAATCAGCTCGAATCTGCCCGCAGACATCTTTACCCTTACCGAGGAGTGCATCGCAGGCGGAGTGGATTGCCTTCAACTGCGGGCAAAGGATATTCAAGACGACGGCCTTTTTGCAATAGCCGACGAATTTGTGAAAATGTGCAGGGAGGCCAAGGTCCTAAGTATCATCAACGACCGTGTCGATATTGCCGTCGCAAGCGGCGCCGACGGGGTGCATCTCGGTCAAAACGACATTCCTGTCGAGCAGGCACGCAAACTCCAGCTTGCCCCATTGATTATTGGCAAAAGCACTCATTCGCCGGCCCAGCTTACCGCGGCAATTGCCGAACTGCCGGCTTATGTCTCTCTCGGTCCTCTTTTCCCGACCCCCACTAAACCAGACACTGAGCCGGTTACGCTCGATTACCTTAAACAGGCGTTACCCATTTTGTCAGACACAGGCATTAGTCACGTCGCCATCGGCGGCATAACCGCAAACAATATCGATTCCGTGCTTAACGCCGGCGCGAAGACCATTGCCGTCAGCTCTGCTGTCACTAACTCGCCCGACCCGACAGCCGCCTGCAGAAATTTGAAGAAAAAAATCACCGCCTTCTTCGATAAAAAGTAATTGCGTAACTGCTGATGTCCCATTGGGTTGCTGAACGAGCTACCTGTACCGCTAATGTTTCCGACACCTGCTATTGGGAAGTTATCCACCGTCCGCCCCAGGATTTGTTAAAACAGTATGAGTTTACAAGAAACAAACTTTTTGCCTAAATTGAAAATCCGGACTTGCCTAAGCGATTTTACCCACCTTTCGCTATGCCATAACATCTTTGCTGACAACTGTTTACGTTTTTGCCTTTTAGGCCGATTCTATTGGTTTGTTCACTTGGCAACTAAAGATGTAATGGCCTGATGTATCTGCCTTAAGCCAAGCTCCTTATTATCAACAAGTTATCCACAAGGCCGAACCAGGGAAAATCCTCCGCCATTTCGGGCGTTACGGCACATCACACCCTGCATCTTCGGATTCAATGATTACAATCACCCGATGTGCACAAATGCCGTTCTGCGGAGTATTTTTACCTTTGAGTTTTGTAGCATTTTGCGTTATACGATTGGCCTGAACGTTATCTGGAGTAAAAAATGACGCAGCGTAAAAAGTTTAGAGAACGGCTGGAAGCAAGGGCGGGATTTGTTGCTGTCGCTGAGCTTGCGGGCGGGCCTAATTTCGACTTTGGCCCAATTGCCAAATTCCTTATGGCCTCCAAAAACACCGGCCCCGGAGCCATACCCGCCGGCTTTGATTTTGCGGCTGTAACACTCCCCCAAAACCCGGGCGGTGCGGCGAATCTCGACCCAGGATATGTGCTCGACCGGCTGCGCAGCGAGGACCTGCTCGGCGAGCTTGATTGTATTCCGCACATTTCGTGCAAGGACCAGAACGCAAACGCAATCGTAAGCTCGTTGGTCGGCTTTAGAAACACCGGCATCGAAGCCATACTCGCCCTTACAGGCGACAAGCCCATCACAGCAAAAGGCGTCTTCGACCTCGATTCCATAGGGTTCCTGCAGTTA
This sequence comes from Planctomycetota bacterium, assembly GCA_043811995.1. GTDB lineage: Bacteria > Planctomycetota > Phycisphaerae > Sedimentisphaerales > Anaerobacaceae > Fen-1362. The sequence continues at coordinate 9,150 of JBDRMP010000078.1, read as the reverse complement.
ATCAGAGATATGAACAATGAGGCATACATCAAGGCCAAACCACAGGACCTGGACAAGGTTCATCAGTTCTTCCCCGGCGCGGCGGTATCACCTTTCAAATATACAGAAGCATCGCAAATGCAGCAGTATTACAAGATGGAGAAGAAAATCGCCTGTGGGACAAAGTTTTTGATTACGCAGGTCGGCTGGGACTGGAAAAAGTCGCTGGAGCTTTTCAGATACCTCGCCGACAACAACGTAACCATACCCGTTCTCGGCAACGTTTATCTCCTGAGCACGACTACGGCTGCGCCACGTCTTATGCACGATGTGAAACTTACCGGCTGCTTCGTAAGCGACCAGCTTTTGGCCAAGCTTTACTCAGAAAAGCTCTCCCAGCATATCGAAAGGGCCGCCCAGCAGGTCGCTATGTATAAGGCAATGGGGGCGGCAGGTGTCGATATCGGGGGAGTGAGCGATTTTGACACATTTGCCGGCATTTTGAAACGAGCAGCAGAAATCGGCGACGACTGGGAACAGTTCAAGGAAAATCTCTATTGGCCGGCAAAAAACGCCTTTTACCTGTATGACGATTCGGGTAAGCGAAAAGCGTTATCCAAACCCAGAAAGAAACTTAAGCACAGATTCTTCGATTTTATGCATCGGGCTATCCTTGACCCGAATTATCGCGGCTTTTGCGTATTCAGGCAGATAATGGCGGCGCTGGGAACAGAAAAAGGCAAAGGAGCGGTTTACAAACTGTTCAACGCAGGCGAGGGCGCATTCAAGTATCTGATATTCGATTGCGAGGGCTGCGGTGACTGTTACCTGCCGGAGAACTTCGGGTTGTGCACAATCGGCGGCTGCGAAAAAGGTATGGACAACGCGCCCTGCGGCGATGCAACAGCAGAAGGAAAATGCGGCAATAACCTCGAACGCGTCTGTATCGGCGAGCTTATTTATGAAGCGGCAGCTTCCAAAAATGACGGTATCGAAACGCTGAGGCAAACCATCAATAAACCCAGAATCAAGGCACTCGAACACACCGCCTCAATCCTTAACTATTTATTTGGCAGGGACCATACAATGAAAAACGCACTGATTTCCATAGGTGAATCCATTCACGCATCCATACCCAAAACGGGCCAGATAATGAGACAGCTTGCGGCACTCGGCCCCGACGCCTATACGAAGCCGAGTGGCCCGCTGAATTACATCAGGGCGCTTATAGAATCGCAGGCCAATGACGGGGCCGACTACATAGCAGTTAACGTCGATGCATTCGGCGAAGATAATCCGCAGGTCGCGGTCAATATGATGCGCGAATACGTGAAACTCGTCCGCAACTGGGGCAAGGGCGTCCCTATCTGTGTTGACAGCGGTAACAACGACATGCTAATCGCCGGACTGAAAGAGTGGTTCAATACCGACCAGAAAGTCAAACAGCCGCTGATTAACTCCGTAAAGGTCTATACGATGGACAAGTTCTTCCCCTTAAAAAAAGATTATGATTACGCTTTCATCGGGCTTTTGATAACCGAGGAAAAACCCACGGGGCCAGGCGGCTCATACTCGGTAGATGAGCTTTGTTCCCTCGCGAAACGGCTTTTCAATACGGCAGTCGGGCAATACGGTTTCAAGCCCACCGAAATCTTTCTCGACTCGACCGTTTTCCCGCTTGCAATCGATATGCCGATGGAGCCCGGCGTTCCCGGCTACACCTATCGCGCGTTTGAGACCATCAAAAGTATAAAGGCCGATGCGGTATTCAAAGGTGTGCACTGCTCATTAGGTATCAGTAATTCGGTTCGTGACCTGCCTGGCCGAAGAATCGGCGTCTGTAGGGCTTATGTCGCAAAGGCGATGGAATACGGCCTTGACGCCGGAATCGTCAACGTCGCTCATCACTATGGCCAGATCGCACCCGACCCGGAACTGGTCGAATTAGTCGATGCCTTCGCAAAGATGGATGGCTCAGCGGAGGCAATGAACAAAGCGATGACGCTTATGGGCAAATTCTGCAGGGAAAACCGCAAGCCCGCCAAATAGAAAAGCTAAGGCCGAAGACCGAAGAAACCCGATAATACTTGCAGGGACAGGGTTGTCCCTCAGGAGTTAAATTCACGGATGAGAAACAGATTTCATCGAGTAAACTGCATACTTCATTTCATCGGGTATCTGCTCGAGATATTAGGTCTGATTCTTTTGTTCCCTTTGATACCCGCCGTTTCATACTGGGGTTCGCATTGTGAAGGATGGAGAACCATCGCTGCTTTTGTCGTTCCGGCTGCAGCATCGTTTCTTGCCGGACTGGTCCTAAAATCCGTATTCAAAGAGGAATCTCTCGACACAACCGGCTCGATGCTTATGTGTGCGCTGGGCTGGATTTTCGCCTCTGCGTTTGGTGCGCTGCCTTTTGTGATTGGCATCAAATCGGGCTACCTTAACGCATACTTCGAGGCGATGAGCGGATTCACAACAACCGGCATCACCGTCTATGCCGGTCTGGACGATATGCCCAGGAGTATCCTCTTCTGGCGGTCTCTGACACAGTGGCTCGGCGGGATAGGAATACTGTCGTTCTTTCTGATAGTTGTCTTTCAGGGCAGCGGCGCCCACCACATCTACGGGGCCGAAAGTCACAAGATATCATCGGGCAGACCCGCTCCGGGCTTATTCAATACACTCAAGATACTATGGGGCATATACGCAGGTTTCACACTCTTCGCCGCCGTAATCCTTACCCTTGAAAAGATGCCGGTTTTCGACTCCATCTGCCACGCTCTAACCACATTGTCCACCGGCGGATTCTCATCTCATGACAGCAGCATTGAATACTATCGCCTCACCGGTCACCCCAATTACAAGCTCATAGAATACACACTGACGTTCCTGATGATGCTCGGCGGCATTAATTTTCTCGTTCATTACCGCGTCCTGACAAAAGATTTCAAGGCCCTCTGGGACAACGTGGAAGTTCGCTACTGGTGGCGGCTGATAGCGGTCTTCACGATTGTTATCGTGCTCGACCATTTCCGAAAGACAGGCGTCCTAAGCTCCATCTTCACAGGTCAAGCTCGCCTTGAAGCCGGCGAGCTTGAAAACACGTTCCGGACAACGATATTTCAGGTCATGTCAGTGTTGACGACAACGGGCTTTGGAACAAAGGACATCGGCTCCGACTTCTTCGGGGCGGCATCGAAGCAGCTTTTCCTGGTGATGATGGTCATAGGAGGATGTGTCGGCTCGACCGGCGGGGGATTCAAAGTCCTTCGAATAGCAATACTGAACCGACTTATGCTCAGGGAGCTTTTCAAAATAAGAGTCAGCGGCATGGCATCATCCGGCATGGTAATCGACAATAAGATTGTCCCGGACAGCGAAATCCATCGCGTTGGCACCCTGTTTTTCTGGTGGATTGCGCTGCTTGTAATAGGGGGCGGGATTACGGCCCTGTTTTCAGACCATGGCCCGCTCGAGTCGGTTTCAGGGATGTTTTCCGCCCTGGGCAACATCGGTCCGTGCTATATTTCCGTAAACGATATGATAAACATACATCCCGTTGTTAAGCTCACGTATATTTTCGGGATGCTGGCGGGAAGACTGGAAATCCTGCCGGTATTGCTTATGTTTACACCAAGGGCCTGGAGATAAAACCCGGCCGAATAAAATAAATGACCTTATTGAAATTCGGGAGGTACAGACAAATGTATATTATAATTGCCGGAGGTGGAATGGTCGGCGGAACACTCGCTCAAAGACTGCTCGAGGACAAACACGACGTCGTGCTGATAGATTCCGACCCGGAGGTCTGCAATAAGGCATACGCCCAGACGGGGGTCGTGGCCATTAGCGGCAGCGCCAAACGAATTGACGTGCTCAAGGAAGCAGGTATCGACAAAGCCGACGTTCTCGTGGCTGCGACGGCTGACGATGCCGACAACCTTGCCTGCGTTGTTCTCGCCAAAAGCGCCGGCGTGCCACACCTGGTCGTCAGAATGCGAGACCCGAATTACGAAAGCGCCTATGACGTCATCGGCGTGAATTCTGTTGTCCGCACCACCGACCTGATGGTCAACCAGATGTTGATTGAAATAGAAAACCCGGCCGTCCGAAAAATTCACGCTATCGGAGGAGGCAGAGCAAATATCTTTATGGTTGTTGTCCCTCAGGACGCCATGGTCACGGGAATGAGCATCAAGGATATATCGGCTTCCCGCGAATTTCCTTCGGAGTGCATCTTCATCGCGCTCTATAACCACGAAAAGGAAACATTTTCAATCGCGAGACCTGAACATACCGTCAGCGAAGGCGACCAATTGTTCATCATCTCAGTTGCCGAGAATATTAAAGAAACCGTTGACTTTCTGACCGCCAAAAAATCTAACAAAAACCACACTTAGGCCCCTAATTTCATTTTATCGTTACCGAGCCGAAACTGGTCTTCAAATCGAGCTTGCCGGCGCCTTCTCCTATTGTTCCTTTTAGGTGGTCTTTGCCAAATTCGCCTTTGACGGTTATCGGCACTTCAGTCCTGATTTTCCCGAAGCTGGTTTCAAGAGAAACGTCGCCGGCAAAGTTCGAGGGGGCGTCCATAACAATATCGCCGTATGAGGTTTTAATTCCTGCCTTCAAGGCCTCAGGACAGATATCTGAAAAATCGACTGCAATATCACCGAAGCTCGATTTGGCTGTAAAATCGGATGAAGTTATTTGTTTACAGTCAACGTCACCGTAGGATGTTTCTAATTGCATCCTTCCGGTGATATTATCAGCAATGACATCTCCGTAGCTGGTGTGTGATTCAATGGCCCCTTCTATATTTACAATTTTGATGTAACCGTAGGAACTTTGACATTTTATGCCGGTTTGTTTCAGAACGACGATATCATAGCTGATACCGATGCTGCGATTGCGCTTGAGGTGCGGCTTATCGACTTTGACGACCAGGGTATTGCCGTCTGTTTCGAGTGTTATCCGTGTTTGTTCGGCAAGCTGTTTTGCTTCTTCAGCGGTCGGGGCTTGTCCTGTAATCACGGCGATAACGTTGCAGTCGTTAGTATCAGCTCCGATGATTTTTATGTCCCCGAAGCTGGTATCCACGCTTATTCGCTCCACTCCTTCCATCGCCGCCGAAAAACTTTCTGTCCTTTCATACTGCTCCTGCCCCCGCCATCCCCAGCAAATACAGCAGCCGGAGACGAGGATAATTATTCCGCCAACAGTGCCAGCCAATAACGCCAATACCAGACGAGGTTTCATTTTTATCTCCTTAAAAATCATCTTCATCTATTACAGCTGCGATTTTAACGCCTGTATGTTACGACTTTGTTACGGTATTGTCACTTTTTTGGGATTTTTATGCAAGTACTCCCTGTGAAAATTCATATTCCCGGCGGCCTAATATCTTGCAGCCGCCTGCTGTGACAGTAAAATTACGGTATCGACGCGGGAAAAAGCTTAGACCGCTTTGAATAAATTATCCTCAGGAGCATCTGTTACAGTGGGAGACCAAATAAGGGAAATCCCGGCCAAATCGGATGGTTTAGGAGCTAAACGATTGGACGCTGTTTGTAAAACTGAGGTTGCCGCCTCCTGGGGCAGCGGCGAAGGCACGACTGAGTCCTTCGAGGCCTTCGTCAAAAGATATATGAAAGATGCATATTTCATCGCGCTGGGCCTTGTGGGAAATCAGCACGACGCGCTCGACCTGTCACAGGAGGCGTTTCTCCAGGCCTACTGTCACAGAAAACGGCTTAAAGAAAAAAGCAAACTTTTCCCCTGGTTCTATCGGATACTGCGAAACCTGTGTTTTATGCATTTGAGAAAGAAGCGGGTAAGGCAGACAACACCCCTCGATGACACAGCCGGCCTGACACCCGAGAGCCATCCCGGCTTCACCTTCGACCCCGAAGCCCTGGCTCAAAGAAACGAGGACAACGATAACCTCTGGCGGGCAATCAGTCAGCTCGAAGAAAAACACAGAGAAGTTATTATACTCAGGCACTTTCGAAACCTTTCCTATGAGCAAATGGCGGACATCCTTTTCTGCAATAAAGGAACCGTGATGAGCAGACTCTATTACGCACGCAAAAAACTAAAAGACATTCTGGATAACGAGAAAGGAGGTAAGCGCAAATGAACTGTCAGGACTACAAGGACTTGATGATGGCTTACCTGGATGAAGAGCTCGACGCCGAACAGCAAAAGATGCTTGAACAGCATCTCGCATCGTGCGACAAATGTTCGGCTGAGCTAAACGAGTTCAAGGAATTAAAACAGCTAACCGACAACGTCAAGCTCGTCGAGCCCGAAGACAGAATCTGGAACCAATACTGGGGAAATATCTATAACCGCATGGAACGCGGGGCCGGCTGGATTCTCTTCAGTATCTCAGCAGTTATCCTGCTGATTTACGCCGGATTCAAGGCAATCGAAGCCGTTGTCGAGGACGCAGGAGTCGAGACCTGGCTCAAAGTCGCACTGCTCGCTCTCATCGCGGGCCTGGCGATACTGCTGGTCTCTATAGCCCGCGAGAGATTGTATTTCTTCAAAAAAGACCGCTACAAAGATGTAAGGAGATAAAACAATGCTTTTGTCAACGACAGACGAAATACCCTGCAAAAAGATTGTCAGGCACCTGGGTATGGTCCGCGGCAACACCATTCGCGCCCGCCACATCGGAAGAGACATCATGGCAGGGCTCCGCAATATCGTGGGCGGCGAAATAACCGACTATACAAAAATGATGGCAGAATCACGAGAGCAGGCCATCGACAGAATGGTCGAGGAGGCCCGCAACCTGGGCGCCAATGCCATTGTAGGTATTTATTTTACTACCTCTATGGTGATGAGTATGGCAGCTGAAATACTCGTTTTCGGCACCGCAGTCGTAGTGGAATAAGTTTTTCAGACCCAGAGCGAAAGAATTTCGCTAAAACTTTTGAATAAACAGATGGCTTCTTACATCTATGTCAATGAAGAGAGAACAATTCCCATTATGTTATCTATAATACCTGTGCGCTGTATCCGTTCCATTCCCGCAACTGTCACAACTCGTCAGAGAATTGTTGCCCTCAGACATAAGTCGGCTATAATTTTAACTGACCGGTCTGTGCAGTAGTCAAGGAGCCGTGTGTGTTAGAACAGTTAGAGCAATCAAATCACATACTGCAGGCGCTTCTGGCGACGCTTTTCACATGGGGCGTTACGGCGCTTGGGGCAGCGACGGTATTCCTCACCAAAAGCATAAGCAGAAGAGTTCTCGACTTTATGCTGGGTTTTGCCGCAGGAGTTATGATAGCGGCGAGCTTCTGGTCTTTGCTTGCTCCGGCAATATCAATGTCCGAAGCCGCCGGGGGTATTGCCTGGATACCGGCCTCGGTAGGTTTTCTTGTCGGCGGGCTGTTCATTCGTCTGATAGACAGAGTTCTCCCGCATCTGCATATTGGGTATCCCATAGCCGAGGCCGAGGGTATCAAAACATCCTGGCATAGAAGCATACTGCTCGTTTCGGCGATAACACTGCATAATATCCCCGAAGGACTCGCCGTAGGCGTGGCATTCGGCGCACTGGCAGTGGGCAGCAGTCACGCGAGTTTCGCCGCGGCCTGTGCATTGGCCATAGGAATAGGGATACAGAACTTTCCCGAAGGGATGGCGGTGTCGGTGCCGCTGCGGGGCGAAGGTATGGGCCGTCTGAAAAGTTTCTGGTATGGTCAGCTATCCGGCTTTGTCGAGCCGGTTGCGGGCGTCTTAGGCGCCGCGACAGTGATAGTCATCCAGCCGTTGTTGCCATACGCGCTGGCCTTCGCCGCAGGTGCTATGATATTCGTGGTCACCGAAGAGGTAATCCCCGAATCTCAGCGAGCAGGCAACACCGACCTGGCGACGATAGGCGTACTTATCGGATTTACGGTTATGATGATACTCGACGTTGCGCTGGGTTGACACAGCCAGGTCATCCCGATAGAATGTGATTCCTTGAAAGGAGAATAATTATGGTCGAACAAGGCGAAGTATCACAAACACAAAGCAGTGTAGAAGGCAATCAGCCACCAAGCAAAGACGCCTGCACTTGGGCAATGTTTTGTCATTTGGCGGGGATGGCGTGGCTGATAGTGCCTGCCATAGGCGGTATAATCGGGCCGCTGATTGTCTGGCAGATAAAAAAAGACCTGTCCCCGTTCGTTGAGCAGAACGGCAAAGAGGCGCTGAACTTCCAGATTTCGATGTTGATATACGCAATCGTGGCGGCGCTGTTGATTATGGCGTGCGTCGGCACGTTCCTGCTGCCTCTGGTGGCGATAGCAGACATCGTCTTTGCGATAATTGCCGCGGTCAAGGCAACCAATGGTCAGGCATATCGCTATCCCGCCACTATTCGTTTCATCAAGTAACCTGCGTTTGCCCCGAATCAATAGCGGCGGTTTGACCAAAACCAGGCAAGCCGTTATCAGACATTTCGGTCGCATCTGAAACCGCCGAGGACCTCGGTTGCGACTACAAATTATAGGACTATCAGGCAAGGCACGAGCGAGCCTGCACTGTTTCCCGCTTCCTTCAGAAAAGCACGCGAGAATCATTATTATTTCTGAAAATCCGCTGAATCAGCTTCGTCAGTAGGCCGATACCAACAAATAGACCACGCTGCGGCTTGTTATTAGGGGGTAAATGCCACAGATAGAAACCTGTAAGAAGGAATTTGACAATGATATCGACCATGCGCAATGACGAAAACGCTGACATCGGCCTGCGATTTGCTATCGACGACCCATCATACATCCGCCCCCGACCTGTCACATTGTTCATCAAAGTAGGCCTGGTTATTATCGTCTGTGAAACGGCCATCGAGGCGGCAACGCAACTGTTGCCCGTCAGCAACAAGTTGAATATCCTTCTCGACCCGATTCTCCTGGCTGTGTTCGGCACGATATGCCTGTACCAGTTTATAGTAAGCCCCATGAACATGCTACTGGAAATAAACGAGGAAGTAAAAGGCAGGCTCGAGTTATTCAAGGGTTTAATTAATAACTGCACTTTCCAAAAACTGATTTGTTAAGCGGCCAGTTTCATTAACTTATAGAACTGGCGTACGATTTTTCGATTTTTACGGTTATGGCCAAAAGTTTCAAAAAATGTTTGCTTCAAAGTCTCGCGACGCAACGCTGC
>JBDRMP010000077.1:0-3735 GCA_043811995.1 Planctomycetota bacterium | reverse complement strand
TGTATCATATAGCCAGCCAAACAAATCCCTATCGACCTAATCGTATCGAACCACGATTAATAAAACGCCAGACCCGTAGTTATGGCTTTCTTAAAGCACCACGGGGTAAAACAAGGGCAATCGCTTAAGTTAGTGCCATTACTGACACCATACTTATTTCCTTATTATTTAAAGAAGTTTTCCGTTCGGCAAAGTTGACACCCGCCAACAACATGCGAGTGCAGGCAGACAAAGGTGCGAATCTCTTCCGACTATAAGGAATCGTTATATTGTTAAATGGTGATAGAAAACAAGCTTTTTTATTTTTTCACCACGAAGTCGCAAAGTCACTAAGTTTTCCCTTTGTGTCTTGGGGTCTTTGTGGCTAAAAAACTCTATGCTCTGTGGCAAATGCTCTCCACCCTTGATTCCGACCGCCTCACAACGTATGCTGTTTTTCTAAGAGAGTATATATCTCTGCGTTCTCAGCTGCCTGCCCTTCGTAGCAGAAGCGAAGAAGGGTGCTCTGCGGTAAAAGGGTGAAAAATGAAGGAACTTTCAGTAACCGACCTGGCCGAAATAATCGACGCCCGCGTAATTGCCTCATCTGACGCAATACGCAATACGCAATACGCATCACAAGTTTCCACCGACTCCCGCACCGTCCAGCCCGGCGACTGCTTCTTTGCTATACCGGGCGATAATTTCGATGGCCACAACTTCTTGGCCGATGCCTTCGCGAAAGGAGCATCCTGCGCCGTCGTCAGTAAATCCTCCTCAATCGACAATCAGCAATCAGCAATCAGCAATAAAATAATTCTCAAAGTCCAGGATACTGTCATCGCCCTCGGCGACCTCGCCGCCTCGTATCGCCGGGACTGTAACTTCAAGGTCGTCGCAATCACCGGCTCCGTCGGCAAAACCACCACAAGACAAATCGCCCACCACGTCTTGTCTCAACGATTCAAAACCTTTCAGACGCTCAAAAACTTCAATAACTTCATCGGCCTGCCTCTCTCTGTCCTCGCCGCCCCGCCGGATACCGAAATCCTCATCCTCGAGCTGGCAACCAACAAGCCCGGCGAAATCGCCTATCTTTCCAAAATCGCCGCTCCCGACGTCGCACTCATAACCAATGTCCACCCTGTGCACCTCGCCGGCCTCGGCTCTATCGAAAAAATCGCCGAAGAAAAATTGTCCATCGTCAAAGGCCTTCGTCCCGACGGTATTCTCATCCTGAACGCCGATTGCCCCGTCCTTGTCGATTTTGCCCGAAAACTTAATCTGTCTTTCCAGACCTTTTCCTGTAATAAACTCACGGGACTCTGCCTCGACCCGCTCTCAAGCCGCTTCTATATTGATAATGCGATTGTCGAAATCCCACTGCCCGGCAGGGGTAACGTCGAAAACACACTGGCCGCCTCGGCAATATGCTCATCGCTGGGTGTATCCATCCGCGAATTCGCCGACGCTGTAAAAACCATCAGCCCACTCTCTATGCGGACCGAGCTTCTCCAAATCGGCTCACTCACCGTAATATCCGATTGCTACAACGCCAATCCCGCCTCTATGAAAAACGCCCTCGATATCCTCGCTGCGCTGGCTAATAAGGAAGAACGCCGGTCCGTCTTTATTTGCGGCGATATGGCTGAGCTTGGCGATTCCGAACAGGATTTACACCGCCGTCTCGGCGAACAAATCGCAAATGCCGGCGTCCAGTCACTCATCACTCTCGGCAATCTCGCTGCGCTGGCCGCCGACGCCGCAAAACGGCAAAATCCCGGCCTCCAGACCCGCGCCTTCGCCGACCCAGCCGAACTTTGCAATAACCTCTCTCTTATGATAAAAGATTCCGATATAATATTAGTCAAAGGTTCTCGCGTTAACAAACTTGAAATGGTCGTCGAAAAACTAAAACAGCTTCGTAACGCAAAATGATTTATCATCTGCTTTGGTTCTTGCGTGATGTATTTACTCATCGGCTGGGCTTCTACGCCTACCAGGAGGTCATCTTCCGCGACATTGCCGCCCTGCTGACCAGCTTGGTCTTCGCACTGCTTTTCGGCCCGAAAATCATCCGCTGGCTTATGAGAAAAAAAATCGGCGACCGACCCGAATTCCACCACGCCACGCTCAACGAGCTTACCAAGCAAAAGGCCAACACCCCCACTATGGGCGGTCTCATCATCATCACCGCCGTCCTCGTCTCGACACTGCTCTGGGCAAAGCTCAACAATCCCTTCGTCCAGAAGGCAATCCTGTTAATCCTCTGGTTCGGCGCCCTCGGCGCCGTTGACGATTGGCTGAAACTCACGGCCGAAACGCGACATCGCAGCCGGGACGGCCTAAAGCCCTGGGAAAAACTGCTATTTCAGTTCGGCGGCGCAGTTCTCATCGCCTCCTTCCTCTACCTCGACTTCACCAATATCGAGGACGGCCAAAAATTCTGGCTGCCCTTCTACAAGCACGGCCTGCCCTTAGCCAGATGGATGTTTATCCTAATTGCTATTTTGTACCTCTCCGCGACAAGCAACGCCGTTAACCTCACCGACGGGATGGATGGTCTTGCCGCCGGCTGCAGCGGAATCGCCGTATTCGTTCTTGTCGTCCTTTGCTACGTCGCATCCGAAACGATGAGCCGGACATCCACCGTAACCTGGGCAAGCTACCTGCTTCTGCCCGCCATTCCTCAGGCGGGCGAGCTGTCCGTTTTCTACGCCTCCATACTCGGCGCAGTCCTCGGTTTTCTCTGGTATAACTGCCATCCCGCCCAGGTCTTCATGGGCGACGTCGGCTCACTGCCCCTCGGGGCCGCTATGGGTTACGGCGCTTTGGTCACCAGAAACGAGGTCCTCCTGCTCATCATCGGCGGCGTATTCATCATCGAGCTTGCCAGCGTTGTCCTTCAGGTCGGCTATTTCAAATACACGGGCGGCAAACGTCTTTTCCGCTGCGCGCCTATCCACCACCATTTCCATCTCGCCGGCTGGTCCGAGCCGCAGGTTGTCGTCCGATTCTGGCTTATTGCTGCCGCTTTTGCTGCCATTGCCCTGGCCACTCTCAAAATCCGTTAAATTTTCGGGGTTTTTTTACCACTAAGACACGAAAAATTAGTTTTTTGACGCTGATTGCGCGGATTAACGCGGTTTTATGCGGTTTTTAAGGAGATTAAGCGGGTTTAGCTGCCCAATCGTCAGCTAATAATTCGGCTTGTTTCAAAACATTTTCAGTTGCAAGCTTTTCCAAATCCGGCGGATAGCCATATTCTCTGAGAAGTCGTTTCACGATAATTTTCAGCCTTGCCCGGACACTTTCTTTTATTGTCCAGTCGATAGAGGTATTGGATTTGACCCTTTGGACAAGAACCCTTGCCAAGTCCCTTAGCTTTTCATCACCCAAAACATCTCTTGCGCTTTGGTTATTCGCCAAGGCATCGTAGAAAGCCAATTCCTCATCGCTAAGATTAAACTGATGGCCTCTTTTGTCGGAATCCCTTATTTCCTTTGCCAGCCGGATTAGTTCCTCGATAACCTGTGCCGTTTTAAGAAGGTTATTTTGATACTTCTTTATTGCGTTTTCGAGCATTTCAGAAAACTTTTTGCTTTGAATCAGATTTTTCTTCGTCCTAAACTTTATTTCATCGTTCAAGAGTTTCTTCAATAACTCCAAGGCAAGGTTCTTTCTTTCCATCCCCTGAATTTCTTTCAGGAACTCATCGGAAAGAATCGAAATATCCGGCTTCTTTATCCCCGCCGC
>JBDRMP010000076.1:0-2495 GCA_043811995.1 Planctomycetota bacterium | reverse complement strand
CCGTTTCAACGGACGCCTGGGTAACAAGAAACTCCCGGACCTCGTCAATCGCCTGCCGAATTGAATTGGCAACTACCGTTCTGCCGATTTTAGCGACATAATTTTCCATCTCCGAACATCTCAGAAGCGAATCTACCGAGGGTAGTTTCCTCAAATCTCCGGCGGCGGGGTTTTTCTGGTTTCCCATAAATTACCTTGAGTACTGTAAAAACAGAAACACTCAATATGAACGATATAAACGCCAATTCTACTTTGTTTGGCGGACAAAAACAAGCGATTTACCGGGGTCATTCGAGAGCCAATGAATACGTCCAAATTCTTCCGGAAACTTAGTACTACAACGCCATTTTAGCTCAAGATTTTTAGGCGGTTAGCCGACATTTTCTTTCAGAACCTATTATTCTGAAAGGAGATACGGAATGGACGCCAAACAAATTAAGCAGTTGGAACCTATGTTGAACAAATATCTGCGACGATTCGATGATTGCTTCGGTCGGATCGAACCTGTCGAAAGGCTCAAAGCCTATGTCACAGGGCAACTCTCCGACCTGCAGCGAAAGAGTATCGAACCTATGGCTGATGCGGCCGGGCTGCCGCCACGAAACCTTCAGCAGTTTCTGTCTCTGCACAAATGGGATCAGATGCGCATGCGTGATACCGTCGAGCAAATCGTAGCCAATGAGCACCGGCATTCCTGCTCTATCGGCGTATTTGATGAAACCGGCCACTGCAAAAAAGGCGACAAAACTCCCGGCGTCCAGCGACAATGGTGCGGCAATACCGGCAAGAAAGATAACTGTGTGGTTACGGTGCATCTGAACTATACGGCCGGCGATTTCCATTGTCTTTTGGATGGGGAGTTGTTCCTGCCGGAGAGCTGGTCGCAAGATAAAGACCGTTGCAAGGCCGCAGGAATACCGGAACACATGACCCATCGTCCAAAGTGGCAGATTGCTCTTGAGTTGTGGGAACGTGCGGTGGCCAACGGCATTCGTTTTGAGTGGCTCGGTGCGGATGAAGGGTATGGCCGGGTTCCTGAATTTCTTTTCAGGCTGGACGATCGGGGCCAACGATACGTGGTAGAAGTACCTGCGATCTTTACCGGTTGGCTCGTAGAGCCTGAGCTTTTGCACAAAGAGCACCACTGCCACAGAAAGGGGCGAAAACGCTATTTCCCACGGCTCAAAGCCAAAAGCCCTTCTGCCAGTAATGTAAAACAACTGATGCTTCACTCTCCCGTGTTGCGAAAGATTCCGTGGGAGAAGTTTTACATCAAGGACACGACAAAAGGTCCGGTGGTCTGGGAGGCTAAGGCCGCCAGGTTTTACCTTCAACGCGACGGTTTGCCGACCCGCCCGCATTGGCTGATTATAGCCCGCAATGTTGAAAACCCCGCAGAAGTAAAATTCTTCGTCTCCAATGCTCCGGACGGTACGCCGTTGGAGATACTGCTTCATGTCGGCTTTTCTCGCTGGCACGTGGAACGGTGTTTTGAAGATGAAAAGAATGAACTCGGATTGAGCCATTTCGAGGTTCGCAATTACACGTCCCTTCGTCGCCATCTTATAATCACCGCCGTCAGTCATTTGTTCCTAGCCAAAGTTCATCAATTGTGGCGGGGGGAAAAATCCGGAGTTTACGGTTTGCCAGATTCGCACAGCCTCTTCGGCGCTAGTTCGATCTTTATGGTTGACGGGAAAAGTCAGAGAAAGATTTTTACAGAAAACAGCAGAAATTATTACCTTAACGCAACAGCGCATAGCCCGTTCTCGCCGTTGCCATATTCGGAAAAAACGCAGGCGATTGCGTGAAATGGGAATCGATTCAAAGGCTATACGTTGTTGCATTTTGGCAACCTAAATGGCGTTGTAGTACTATATGACCCCCACAAATGCCGACGGGACACCAACCCAGGGAGTCAGGTTCCAGGCCAGGACCGATACCGCCATCGGCGCCACGAGCGACACCTCCGTGGCAACCGCTGAGCAGATGGCGCTTAAAGCCCCATATTGGATCAAGATAGAGCGCGACGTGGCAGGCAACTTCCGCGGTTCCTATTCCAGCAACGGGACCGCCTGGACACCGATGGTATGGAGGCCGAGCATATCGATGGATTCGAACGTTTACATAGGTCTGGCTCTTACCAGCCACAATGTCGGCGTGACGAGCCAGGCCGTATTCTCGAACGTCCAGACCACGGGCACGGTCACGGACCAGTGGCAATCTCAGGATATCGGGCTGCCGAGCAACAGCGCCCAGCCGATGTATGTGGCTGTCGCCAATAAGACGGGGACGCCTAAACTGGTGTTCCACGACGACCCTGCTGCTACTCAAATTGATACGTGGACTCAGTGGCGTATAGACCTTCAGCAGTTCGCCGATCAGGGCATAGACCTGAGCGACGTTGACAGCATCTCCATCGGCGTAGGCGATAAGAATCCCGGCGCGCCGGGACCGGGCGGTTCAGGCGAGATGTTCTTCGACGATATATCCCT
>JBDRMP010000075.1:0-28075 GCA_043811995.1 Planctomycetota bacterium | reverse complement strand
AATCCATTCATTAAACATTGGCTCTCCTTTCCAAATGTTTCTTTTGCCAAGAAAAACATCGGAAGGATGAGCCATTTTTTATTATCAAATTGTTTTCAAAGAGCTAAAATAAACCTAATTTTCTTGGAAAGTGCAGTTATTAAATAAAACGGAAGAAATAAATCATAACCGTTGACGGCTGACCTCATAGCAGCCCCCTGCATTGCAGGGGGTTTATTTTCCGTTTGTCTTTCCGAGCGCAGTCGAGGAATCTGTTGAAAATTGTCATTGCGAGGCCTTTATCCGCCGCAGGCGGGGTAGGCCGTGGCAATCTCTGTACGCTGTCCGCTGAACGCCGCATTTTAATCTTTGACAACAAATCAGGGACCTCATATAAATTTCGTAATTGAACAAGAACGGAATTTTCAGCAGGAAAGTTTCGCGAAAATCCCTCGTTTGGGTGGAGTTAATATGAACGCATCTGACCAATCCGATAATGGCGCTCAGCCGGCATTCAAACGTCGGCCAAGATACTCCGGCACTCACCCGAAAAGCTTCGAACAAAAGTACAAGGAACACAATATCGAGGCCTACCCCCAGATAAAGGAGCATCTGCTCGCAAAAGGCAAAACGCCGGCGGGCTCCCATATCCCCGTCCTGACAGAGGAGATTATCGCCTGCCTGAAACCCATACCCGGCGATATCGTCGTTGACTGCACCGTCGGCTACGGAGGCCACGCTTCCGATTTTTTAAGGCACATCGGCCCAGCCGGAAAATTAATCGCTCTCGATGTCGATAACGCCGAACTCGAACGCACCCGACGTCGGCTGACCGGTGAAAATGTCCCCGCCTGCGGCCTAGCCGTCAGTTTCTATCGCAGTAACTTCGCCGGTATCGCCAGGGTGCTGAAAAAAGAAAATCTCGCCGGCTGCGACGTCATTTTTGCCGACCTCGGCCTCTCGAGTATGCAAATCGACAACCCCGACCGTGGAATGAGCTACAAATACGATGGCCCCCTCGATATGCGTATGGATGACCGCCTAAAACTTACCGCTGCGGCTCTGCTAAACACCCTCTCCGAAGAAAAACTCTTCCATGCCTTTTCGGAACTGGCCGACGAGCCGGACCATCAGGAAATCGCACGCCTCATTGTTACCCGCCGTGCCGATGAGCCGATTACGCGAACCTCACAGCTCGTCGATATTATTTTTGACGCCAAGGGCATTAATAAGAAAACCTGGCAAAAGCAGCGTCGCGCCTCGAAATCCCCCTCGCTGCATCCCGCCGCCCTCGCGTTCCAGGCCCTGCGCATATTGGTCAATGATGAGCTTGGCTGCTTGAAAGAACTTTTACGAATTGCCCCGTACTGCCTGCGCCCCGCTGGCCGAATCGGAATAATCAGTTTTCACAGCGGCGAAGACCGCATTGTCAAAAAGGCCTTTCGTTCCGGCGTCAGAAATGGCACATACCAGTCAGCCGCCGACGACCCCATCGTCCCCCAATTCGAAGAAATTAACTCCAACCCCCGCTCCGCCTCCGCCAAATTCCGCTTCGCCACCCTATTCGGTTAGCCCCTCGAAGCGCAGCGAAGGTCCCCGTAGCGAAGCGGAGATCCCAGCGCACGCTGGGATCCAGAAGTTTGTTATTTAAACTCTCTGCTCAAATCTTTCCACTCCGGGTTCATCTGTTCGATAAGTTCCAGCTTCCACTTCCGCCTCCACCATTTTAGCTATCTCTCTCTTCTTCTCGCCTCAAGATAACTGTTCACCTTTTCATAATAAACTAACATGGCGAGAGTATACTTATTCACAAACTTGCTTCCCCTCCCTTTTTTATGCCTCACCACTCTTTTCCCTATGTCTTCTGTCATCCCCACATACAGCGTCCCATTTCTCTTGCTTGCCAACATATAAACATAATATTCCTGCATAACGCTATTATATGTCATTCCTGCGTAAGCAGGAATCCAAACGGTCATTCCGAGCGCACCTGTCCTGAGCGCAGCCGAAGGAGTCGAGGAATCTATAAAAAATCGCCGAAGGCATCCTTATCGATTAGCCCCCGGCTCTGCCGGGGGTCAGTATGAATATACCCGGCTTCGCTCTACTTACTCGCCCAGCGCCACCCTTCCCACCTTTGTCGCCTACCCCGCCGATGAATCCCTGTGTCCACTCCGTCCATTTCGTCCATCCTCCTCATTCTCCCACCCCCTGCCCCGGCAATCCGTAGGCCGGGGTTCAACTGCTCAAATCTCTCGCCCAGCGCCACCTGCTCGCCTTTCTCACTTTCCCACCCTTCCCCCTGCCTCCGCCAAATTCCGCTGGGCTATTCTAAAATCCCCCTAAAACTCAGATTATTGTATTTCGAGGAAGACCTTGTTATTATTGTGGAATCGAATGGTTTGGTTGTGGAGGTGTCTTATACGGGTGGCGCAATGGTATTTGGGATGTTATGCGAATCAATATAAACATCGTTATGCACAGAATGCAGAGATATTACTGAGACGGTAAATGGCATTCAATAAAAATAGAGCAATAGAACTTCTCAAACTTGGATCGGGTCTTCCGAATGCTTCTTTCCGCGAAGGTCAAGAGGAAGCGATCCGCCATGTCGTGGAAGGTCGCGGCCGACTGCTGGTGGTGCAGAAGACCGGCTGGGGAAAGAGTTTTGTCTATTTCATAGCCACCAAGCTGTTGCGCGAAGTGGGAGCAGGGCCTTCGTTGCTCATTTCGCCCTTGTTGGCGTTGATGCGCAACCAGATCGCGGCGGCGGAGCGAATGGGCGTACGGGCGGTCACCATCCACTCTGGTAATCAAGAGGACTGGGATAATGTGGAGGCGCAGATTCGCCGCAACGATGTGGACATCCTGCTGATTTCGCCCGAGCGTTTAGCTAATGAGCGGTTCCGCACACAAGTCCTATCAGGTATTGCCGGCCAAATTGCGATGCTGGTTATCGATGAAGCCCATTGTATTTCAGACTGGGGGCACGATTTTCGACCCCACTATCGCTTGTTGGAGCGCATAGTGCGCACGTTGCCCCCGAATCTACGGCTGCTGGCGACAACGGCGACAGCTAACAACCGAGTGATGGACGATTTACAGACCGTTCTCGGACCGAATCTCAACGTTTCGCACGGCGATCTGAATCGCCCATCGCTTGTGCTCCAGACAATGCGTTTGCCCAGTCAATCGGAACGCCTGGCTTGGCTTGCCGCACAGGTGGCCGCCTTGCCCGGTCACGGGATCATTTACACACTGACGGTTCGCGATGCGGTGCAGGTGGCTGACTGGCTCAAATCGCGCGGCTTGAACGTGGCCTCTTATACGGGCGAGACGGGTGAGGGGCGTGCCGAACTGGAGCAGTTGCTACTGGAGAATCGGGTTAAGGCGCTGGTGGCCACGACGGCACTGGGGATGGGCTTCGACAAGCCGGACCTCGCCTTTGTGATCCATTACCAGACGCCGGGTTCGGTGGTGGCCTATTACCAGCAGGTCGGACGTGCTGGCCGCGCACTGGACGCAGCTTACGGGGTGCTGCTCAGCGGCGAGGAAGAGACGGATATTACGGACTTCTTCATTGAAAGCGCCTTCCCCACGCGCGAGGAAGTCTGCAAGGTGCTTGATGCACTGGTAGCAGCGCCTGGTGGTCTTACTGTCCCTGAACTGCTTGGAAAGATAAACGTCAGCAAGGGCCGTATCGAGAAAACCATCGCGCTGCTGTCGTTGGAATCTCCATCTCCGATCGCCAAACAAGGAACGAAGTGGCAATTGACGGCGGCGAACCTGAGCGAAGCATTCTGGGAAAGGGCACAGCGGCTGACCGACCTGCGGCGTGACGAGCAACGGCAGATGCAGGAATATGTGAGCCTAATATCAGGCCACATGGAATTTCTTATCCGGGCGCTCGACGGTGATCCGGGCACAGTCCGTGCGCACGCTTTGCCACCGCTGCCGACTAACACAGACCCGGCACTGGTGCGAGAAGCCATGGCGTTTCTTCGCCGAACCAGTCTGCCGATTGAGCCACGCAAGCAATGGCCGGCGGGTGGGATGCCGCCGCAGTATCGTCTCAGTGGACGAATTGCCGCCAACCTTCAGGCACAGCCCGGCAAAGCCCTTTGCGTTTGGGGTGATGCCGGATGGGGCGGTCTGGTTCGCAACGGCAAGTATCGTGATAGGCATTTTGCCGACGAGTTAGTTACTGCCTGCGAGTCGCTGGTGCGGCAATGGAATCCGCAACCCGCGCCTACATGGGTCACCTGTGTTCCCTCATTGCGTCACCCTGATCTTGTTCCGGATTTCGCACGCCGCTTGGCTGCTGCCCTTGGCTTAGCATTTCATACGGCAATAGATAAAACCGACAACCGGCCCGAACAGAAAACCATGGCGAATAGCACTCAGCAGGCGCGCAATATCGATGGCTCCCTATCGATCTGTGTTCAGCCTCTGCCCGCTAACCCTGTCTTGCTTGTAGATGACATGGTGGATTCGCGTTGGACGTTGACCGTAGCGGCCTGGTTGTTGCGATCACATGGCAGCGGCGAGGTATTCCCTCTGGCGCTCGCATTGACAGGACATGAGAAATGAGTATATCACTTTCACCAAACACGCAGGCAATCCTGTTGCTAACGGCGCCCCTGATTGCGGGGCGAAACGAGCATTCATCCGATTTATTGACGCCAGGTGAGTATAAACGACTGGCGGGATTTCTCCGCGACAAGCAACGACAGCCAGCCGACCTACTCGCCCTCGATGCGAAGGATTTGTTCGTAGAGTGCCAACATCTCATCGACAGCGATAGAATCAAACGCCTGCTGAATCGTGGCTTTCTTTTGAGTCAAGCGATCGAGCGATGGCAAACGCGGGCGATCTGGGTAGTGAGCCGCGCTGATGGTGAATACCCGCGGCGATTGAAGATGCGACTGAAGCACGATGCGCCGCCGATTCTTTATGGCTGTGGAGAGATGGCGATTCTGGATACGGGTGGGTTAGCTGTTGTGGGTTCTCGAAATGTGGATGACGCGCTGCTCGAATACACCGAGGGCATCGGCCAACTTACGGCCAAAGCAAGGCGCACTCTCGTTTCGGGCGGTGCTCGCGGCATTGACCAGGCCGCCATGCGTGGTGCGTTGGGAACTGGCGGCAAGGTGGCGGGGGTCTTGGCTGACAGCTTGGAACGAACGGCACTGAACCGCGAGCATCGTAACTTCCTGATGGATGGGCAACTGGTACTGATCTCGCCCTACGATCCCTTGGCTGGATTCAACGTGGGACATGCCATGCAACGTAACAAACTGATCTACGCGCTGGCGGATGTGGCGATTGTCGTAAGTTCGGATTACGAAAAGGGAGGTACCTGGGGCGGGGCGGTCGAGCAGTTGGATAAGTTTCGGCTGGTACCCATCTACGTACGCTCCTCGGGCGATATGGGAAAGGGATTGGAAGCCCTTCGACAAAAAGGCGCGTTACCTTGGCCCAATCCTCGAGACCCGGATGCCTTCGCTACCGTGTTTGATGTGGCATTACCGAGCGATTCTGAAGCCAAGGCTCTGGAGTTACTTGGGAAGATGACAACGTTCAAGACCGACGCTGAGGTGGCTGCTGATTTGAATGTATCAAAAAGCCAAGCAAAGAAGTGGCTTCAACGATTGGTCGAGGAAGGTGTAATGGAAAAACATACCAAGCCCGTAAGATATGGGCCGAAGTTACAACGTTCTTTCTTGGAATAGAGTGTGTGCATAACAAGGTGATGGTGAAATCTGGCTGAAATCCGGGGCCAGCATAGCTATTTTATTGCACAGCATGTCTTGCGCCATTGCGTCTAGGCCTGTTGCCGGTCTGGCTACCCGCTTTCCGCTAACTTTTCTTGGCTCGCCTCGGCGTTTACCTCGGCGTAGTCCCGATTCAGTATATCGGGACGAAGCCGGGTAGCCGAAGGCGAAGCCGGGGTCAGTCAAGGGCGGATGGCTAACTAAAACAGCGTTAATCTTCATTCTGCGTCTAAGAAACTCGACCCTTGAAGCACTCCATAAGTATATACGCATATACTTATATACTTAACCGCGCAAGGTCTTCGCGTCTTAGTAGTGAAAAAATCCGTGTAATCCGTGTAATCTGTGGTTAAACTTTTCTTTGAAATGATAATAAACGAAATCTTCTACTCAATTCAGGGCGAGGGCCTGCTGGCGGGCGTGCCGAGCGTCTTTATCCGTCTTGCCGGCTGTCCCTTGCGCTGTGAATGGTGCGACACCAAATACGCCCTCGACCCAGCCGCCGGCGAAGACCTGAC
This sequence comes from Planctomycetota bacterium, assembly GCA_043811995.1. Taxonomy (GTDB): domain Bacteria; phylum Planctomycetota; class Phycisphaerae; order Sedimentisphaerales; family Anaerobacaceae; genus Fen-1362. Next base: position 21,804 of record JBDRMP010000075.1, on the reverse strand, counting down.
CATCGAGCAAATAATCGACAAGATTGAAAATATCGCTTCTCCCCCGAACGACGAACGACGAGTTACGAGCGACGAATGTCGTTACATCGTCATCACCGGCGGCGAGCCGATGGTCAACCCGCAATTGCCCCAACTAACAGCCGAATTGAAAAAACTCAGGCCACACGTAACCATCGAAACCGCAGGCATTAAATTCGTCCCCGAAATACCCTGTGACCTGATGAGTATCAGCCCGAAGACCTCGAACTCAGGGCAAAAAACAGAAAACCAGGCCGTAAAACAGCTAATCGAACACTACCCCTATCAGCTTAAATTCGTCGTCGATACCCCCGACGATTTACCCGAAATCCTGAAGTTCGTCGCCGGTTTGGAAGACGTGGACCCGACAAGGGTTATGCTGATGCCCCAGGCCAAGACACGCGATGAGCTGCTCGCCAAATCCCCGATGGTAGCCGAACTATGCAAACAAGCCGGCTACGTATTCTGCAACCGCCTGCAAATCCTCCTTTACAATGGCCAAAGGGGCAAATAGCCCCGGAAATTGCTTTAGAAAACATCTTTCTGAACGAATCCCGATTTATCAGGATGAGTCAAGGAATCTGTTTTTCAACGGATTTCCCTTCGGGGCTCTCCGCTTCGCTTCGTGTCTCCGCTCAGCGACGCCTCGGTCGAAATGACGATGAGCTTTCCTACAAACCACAAACAGCCAATTCCCGTTTGACTTTCAACCATCAATAATCAATAATAAATCACAAATCGAAAATGATTCGGCCCGGGTGGCGGAACTGGCAGACGCGCTAGCTTGAGGTGCTAGTGGGAATATCCCTTGCAGGTTCGAGTCCTGTCCCGGGCAGTCAACAACAACTGAAAAGTAAAAGTTCAAAACCCAAAACCAAAACTAACAGTTGAAAACTTTGGGTTTTGGCTTTGGGATTGACACTTTCAAGTTTTAAGCCCCGCTGTTTATCTATTCGGGAATAATCAGGCGGGTTCCGGCTTTGAGGGTTTGCCATAAAAACCCCCGGATTAAGCTCCAAGTTTTAAGCACTGTTGTCCGGCTATTCGGGGATAAGGAGGCGTGTTCCTGGGACGAGGCGGTCGGGGTCTTTTAGGATTTTGTCGTTAGCGGCGAGGATTTTCTGCCAGTAACGAGGAGTTCCGTAGTATTTTTGGGAGATAGCGGAAAGGGTGTCGCCTTTCTGGACTATGTGAAACCGGGCGGTTTGGACGGGATTTGAGGTCTGTATCGGTTCCGGGGGTTTAAGAATTTCAACAGGGGCGGTCGAAGGGGCGGAGGCGGCCCTTAAAATCCTTGATTCAGTGCTGAGCTTCGGCCTGGTGCAGAGCCAGAGCATCGCTATCGCCGCGGCGGCAATTCCCACGGCCAGTCCAATTTTAAAGTCCCTTTGCATAGTTCGTAAAAGCAGTTGTCCTTATCGGGTCAAAAATGACATTTTAGCCACAGAGAGCACCGAGTGCACAGAGTTTTTTTGACACTGATTAACACTGTTTTTTCACCACTCCCATTTGGGACGCCAAACGGCGGAAGGCACGAAGGTTCACGAATCGTCAGCCGGTGGGGCATACTCAATAAGGTCTTTGCTCCAAACGTGGTTTATGCGCAAGACCATTATCTCGTCTGCCGCCCCTTAGGTCAGGGGCATACCTATGGTATTTACGGCTGACTGGGATTAACACCCTTCTTCGCTAACGCTTCCTTCTACGCTAAAGCTACGAAGGACAGGACGAAGGGCAGGCGGATTTAGTCAGCCATAGGTCGCTATAGTCCTTTCGATTAGTCAAAAGGACTACGAACATTTTATGAGTATCGGTTGTTTTTGTGCGGGGGATTAGGAATGGGTCCCCGGCAGAAAACCAAGGTAGCAGCTTCCGGGGATATCCGCTTTGCTCCGATTTTATCTTGCCTGGATTAATAGCGGACAGCGAGTTGCACGTTGCGTATAGTTATGGAATCAACTATGTTCCAGTCGGAATACTTCTAACAGCACTTATCATTTGAGGCACAAACCTGATATGCCCGACTACTGGATGCTTTGAAGTTGCTCCTTTCAACTCAATTTGCTCTCTAGAATCGAGGTACCCAACAAACCTTTCTGCAATTGCTCTCCTATCGGATAGAGAAATTTTTGGCCTTGACATGGCACTTTGCAATGTTCCGACAATGGTATTAACCGTTTCTTGCTCCATTATATTTGTGTCACATCCCATCGCAGAAAAATAGGTGAAATCAGCGTATAAAGTATTAAGATAATATATACCGCATTTCGTCAAGGCACATCTCTGACTGCTTAGGTAGTCGCTTAAATCACCGGATTCCGGCATCATTAATCCATATTGAGCCATACGATTCACTTGAAAAGAAATCTCTTCCTTAGACCAACCATATCTACCAAACTCTTCAATAAGTTCCTCTTGGTCAATAAAGTCAGTTGGTCGTAAATCGCCCATTTGCCCCAATCCTTTATGCAGATATGATAATATCCGAAGACTTGTAAAATGGCTAGCATGCCTTCCAGGGCTTGGTTCGAAAATATTCATGAAACGATGGCTGGCCCCCTCATCAAAGAATTTGTGGTCTTCGTATAGAATACTGTGCATAACTTCATGAAATGGTATGCATGCTGTTTTATTGCGCGCATAATTCCAAAAATAATCTTCAATTTTTGTCTGTCCACTTACTAAGAACGAATAAAACATATTGAGTTGTTCTCGAATATTCCCGTTTGAGATAGCCGTTATGCATTCGAGAATACGAGAATCGGCTTGACCAGATAGCAAAGACCTCCGAATTAACTGAATAAAACGATCAAGATCAAGTATATCAACGGTTCCTGCTGAAATTGGTATGCTTACTTTATTCTTCGAAAGTCGATTCCTCAAAAAAGCCAACCGCTTTTCGAGTATGAGGTCCACCGGCTGAGCTTTTACATGGAATTCCCTTGAAGCAAAAGCGTTGAAAGTCGCCGATCGTGTTATTCTGCGGAACGTGCTCTCCCGAATAGAAACCACAACGATTAAGCTGCAATTGTAAACTAATTCATTACCTATCTGATATAATTTGTCTTGTAGTTCGGGGGACTTTTGATCCATGTTGTCCAAGACAACAATGACTCGCTTGCCAATCCGGCTCTTCAGATAATCTACAATAGTTTTTAAATGTTCGGGGCTATAATCCTGTAATTGCTGCAATAATGCGCTGACCATCTTATCTTTTTCCTCAGGATTATTTACAAAAGGCTTAAGAGCTCCTTTGAGTTCCCTATCTATTCTTTTCCTGAACATTTCAGAAAGTTGATTGAAATTAGTTGTTTGTTGTTCGGTTTGAGAAAGGATTTCGTCAATCACGATTTTTAACGTACGCCTGTGTAGCTCTTCAGTTGTGCACTCAATTGTTCTATAATCACAAAAAACAACGACGCTATTTTCCTTCGCTTTTTCTTCCATATAATTCTTAAAATACCAGTTAAGAAAAGAAGTTTTCCCTACCCCTAATCCGCCCATTACTACAAATAACGGAACCCCGTTAGATTCAAGATTTTTCTGACCGATAGTTTCATTGAAAGCGTCTTTTTTATGGCCTGGACGTATTTCTGCGATCGGAGTTCTAAAATTTGGAATAGGATCCACCAATACTCCGTTAAGGTGACCACCATATCGCATGGCATCTTCGCTTGAACAATAACACTCTCGCAGAAATTCTGGATTCCCTTGGGGAACATCAAGTAAAATATCTCTGAATGCCGCATCAAGAATCGAATATAATTCATTACGGTATCCAGAATTGGGAACTTTTATAAAAGAACGTGGTTTTTCTCTGAATACAGAGGTTTCTTTCGGAAAAGCCAAATCGCTTAGTTTGTCCTGAGATATTGTATATCGAGATAAACATTCGTAAAACAGAGTGAAATTCTCACGGAGAATAGCCGGGGAACCTAGGACAAGTGCATGACCTTTTAACCAAGATCCTCTTTCTGATATGGCTTTGAAAGCTATATACTGCCTTCCGTTAGTTACTAAGGCGTAACGAGCACCTTGACGAACGCAATATTCTTGCGATTGTTTTATAGCAGACCATGCATTTTTCCAATTTTGCATTACTCCGCTCAGGGAATAATCGATATTTTTTACGGTTGTAGGCATTTCGAATTCTGTAAGGTTCTTTTTAGCTTCTACCACCAAGACAGGATCTTCTAAGGAAAGCACATAATCTATGCATCTACGTTGCTCGTCGTTCCTATAATTCTCTTCGCGTTTTATATGTAAAAATTCGTCCCATCCTAATATTAGGGTCAAAAGAGGATCTATAAACTTTACTCGAGTATCAGCCTCACTGTAGTGATTGTCTAAATATGTTTTTATCTTTGAAAATAATTCGTCAAGTGCTTCTAACGCTTTGTCTGGCATGTCATTTCTTCCAATTAATACATCGTTTTGTGACAAGTCATTGTAAACCACGATTAAATTCACATTTTCCGCCAAACCAACTATAAATCCTCCCGCACTTAGAGTCAATTTTATTAAAACCCCTGCCCGCGTCAAGAGCGAAGACCCCCGGCAGGGCGAGACAAAGAGGGGGATTTTATTGACCCCCAGCAGAGCTAGGGGGAAGAAAGAAAGTAATCCTCACGTATGCACCCCCGGCCAGAGGCCGGGGCTATATACAAACGCCCGAAGCGAGCGTTCATTGGGTTTAAGCAAACCTCACGCAGGCACCCCCCGGCAGAGCCGGGGGCTATATACACCGCTGGCGGGGCCAGCGGTATGAGGTTAGAATATCGGAATGGCGAAGACAATCGGATATATGGTGACGTGGACGGTATATGGAACGTGGTTACAAGGCGAGAAGAAGGGATTTGTCAAAGACGGAGAGATTCGCGGAGAAAATACAGCAATTAAAAGAGATTGCGAGAAGAAATTGGAGCATAAGCCGGAGCGCTTGGGGCGCAGAGATAAAGAAATTGTGAGGGAAGCAATTATAGAAGCGGCGAAAAGATTCAAGCAGAAGATTCTGGCAGTGGGAGTATTTTCGAATCACGTTCATATAGTGTGTGAATACGTCGATGTCCCCATAGGGGTTATTGTGGGGCACTACAAGAACGCAGGGCGAGTCGCACTGCAACAGAATGGATTTAAGGGAAGGGTCTGGACAAGCGGATACGATAAAAGATTCTGTTTTGATGATACAGCACTGAAAAACAGAATCAAATACGTTGATGGACAAGGGAGGTAACCCAGAGGACACCTGCCAAAGACGTGCGGGGAGCTATGTCCGCCACAATGCGCGGATTAGATATCCCTGCCACGAGTAAATTAAAAATCACTTTTTTTTGTCGGCCCGTCGTTTTGCACCGAGAAGGAGAATGGGGGCGGAGATCGCTATCGAGGAGTAAGTACCGATTAAGATGCCGAACATCAAAGCGAAGTTGAAGCCCCTGAGGCCCTTGCCGCCGAAGATATACATTACGACGACAACAAAAAGCGTAGTCAAACCGGTCAAAAAGGTTCTCGAAAGGGTTTCATTGATACTGTTATTTATAATCTGCGGCGAGAGCATTGTGCCCTTTCGGCGGTTCTCGCGAATACGGTCGTATATGACGATTGTGTCATTAATGGAATAGCCGAGGAGGGTCAAAAAGGCCGCTATCATCGCCAAATCAATCTTGAAATCGCCGATGAGAAGATTCTGACCTATGGCTGTGGCGGCGACGTAAGTGCACGCAGTGACGGCGCCGAGCGTCGCACAGGTATCGTGGCCAAGTGTAGCCAACGCGCCGAGTCCGAACCTCAAATCGCCGAAGCGGACGGCAATATAGGCAAGCATCGCAATCAGGGACAGGACAATGGCCACGAGCGCACGTGTCTTGGCTTCGTTACCCACTGAGGGGTCAATCTGCGTTACTCGCGGAAGAGACGCCTCAAGTGTCATTGCGGTCTGAACCTTGTTTTTCTCGTTGTTTGCAAACTGTGTCCAGATGTCGTCGGCCATCTGTCCGAACGCGGCTTCGGGTTCAGCGCTGACGTAAGCAAAGTCTTTGGCCGGCTCATTTGCGTCGAGAGGGGCCAACTGTGGAGTGAGTATTTTATAAGCGAACCAGCTCATATCTCTCATATCCGGCTTGAATCGCAGGTCTCTGAGTCGCTGGTCTATATCAGCCGGCAAAGCGCTTCTTCCAAGCTCACATTTGATTAAGGCCCCGCCCGTAAAATCCAACAGTTCCGGGTGTGTTTCCAACATCTGCCCTGTAATTTTCTCGACGGAGATATTTTTCGGTTCGAGCGACTGCTGCACGTCGAGCTGGTCTTCAAAAGCCGCGAGGACGGCATCGGTCACCACCTCATTGACCTGGGGCCCGGTAATATTCGCATCGGGGAACGCCTCGTTCAGGATGTCGGAAACAAGCTGTTTATTCAACTGGCTTGTCTGGATATCAAAAGTTAGGCCCGTTGATTTATCCTGCGTCACGACGAGATTTCTGAGCTGACCCTCTGCTTTGGCCTCGGTTTTTTTAATGGCGGCGGTAACGCTGTCTATTGTCGGCTGGCTGCCTTCAGGCATTTGAACCGTCGCAACGGTACTGTTGACAGCGGTGGTGTTAATTTCGTATTGCATTCCGGTTTTACCTACGCTGTAAACCGTGGCCGTGGCAAGCCCGCTGTTGTTGAGTTCTTCGCCTTTTTTGTGAATTTTGTCCTCGACGTTCTGTCTGCTTAAGCTGACGTCTTCCTTAAGATTTATCTGCACGCTGGTTCCGCCGGTGAACTCTATATCGTATTTGCTGCTTTTGCTGTCGTCTCTCATGAAGAAAACGATAAGTCCTCCGACTGTTAGTATCCCCGACAGCGTCAAAAACACGGGACGGTATTTCATCCAGTTGATATTGGGCTTGTGTATAAGGCGCAGCATCACGAGATGGTCCTTTATTATTCGGTATTTCAAAAGCCCGTTGAACACTGCCCGTGTCACAAACAAGGCCGTGAACATACTCGACGCAAGACCGAGTATCAGCGTTATGGCGAACCCCTTAATCTCTTCCGAGGCCACCCAGTAAAGAATGGCGGCGGTCATTATAGAGGTCAGGTTGGAGTCGAAAATGGCGCTGAACGCTTTTTCGTAGCCATTTTTGATTGCTATCGCCAGCGACGCGCCCTTAAGCTGCTCTTCCCGAATTCTCTCGAATATAAGGACGTTTGCGTCCACGCTCATACCGATTGTAAGTATGACGCCTGCTATGCCGGGCAGCGTGAAGGTAGCTCGCAGGCCGGCCATTATCGCCAGCAAAAACAGGAGGTTCATAAGCAAGGCCATATCCGCAATGGAGCCGGCGAGGGTGTAATAGGCAAACATAAATAACATCACGACGGCCAGTCCTATGAGACCTGCCTTGATACCCTGGTCGCGGTTGTCCGCGCCGATAGACGGGCCAATGGTCTTGACGGAAATCGGCTGTTCTATCAAACGAGCGGGCAAAGAGCCGGCGTTTAGTTTGGTGACCATATCATCCACTTCGGTGGCGGTGTAGGTGCCGGTGATTTGGCCGTGGGTGTAAATTCGCGACTGAATTGTCGGGGCGGAGATGGCGATATCATCGAGCAGGATGCAAAGAGGTCTGCCCTGGTTTTTGCCTGTGGCCGTGGCAAACAGCCGGCCTCCTCGCTCATCAAGCTCAAAATCAATCGAGCGTCTGCCCTGGCTATCCTGGCCGGGCGCGGCCCTGTTGAGCTTCCAGTCCTTGGCCTGGCCGGAGTGGAGGACGGTCTCGTCTTTTTTGTTGCTGGTGAGGACGTAGAATTTATCACCGAATTGTCCCATGACAGGCAAACGCTCGGCGGAATCGCGGGCACCGAAGTGCTTAGTGTTTTCAATCTCGAACCATACATACTTATCATCCGAGGCGTATTTAGGCCCCTTGGTTTTGAGCGTTTCGACGTATCTGGCCATCTGCGCCATATCCACATCGGGGTGTCCCTGGGTGGGCAGGATTCTGAATTCGAGAATTCCGGCGCCTTTGAGCATTCTCTGTATGTCGCCCGGGTCGTCGAGCCGGCCTCTGAATGGGTAATACGCATCGTAAGCGGCCACGACCTTGTCAATTACTTCGGCCCGTTCGGGGAACTCTTTTTCAAGCTCTTCAATCGCCTTATTTCTTCTTGCGGCGCCCGGCTGGGCCATATCGAGGACAAAATCAATCTGGTCTTCGGAGAGATTGAGTTTATTGAGCGATGCAAGCGCCTTGTTATACTGCGTATTGACGCCGTTTTCGGGGTCGGTCAGCCGGCCCACGACGTCGGCCCACTTGCGATACATATCGGTATATCGCGTAAGCAGGTCGATGTTGCCCTGTGAGCCGGGATATTCGAGCAGGGCCTCTTTGAGTTTATCCTCGTCGAGCTTTGCCCAATCCACGACTTTTGCCTGAATATCATCGAGATTGAGTCCGGCGAGTTTTATAAGGTTTTCGGGCACGGCCATTTGTTCGGCGAGGTCGTCTCTTTGTTTTTGAAGGTCTTTTCGCTGGTCGTAAACCTTAGCGAAGTCCTCGAGGATTAACATTCTGTCGTTTGAGTCACGGGCTAATTTTTCAAAATCTTTTGTTCTCTCCTCGGCGGGCTTTGTCACCGAGCGCATTATCGCCGAAGACGTTACGTTTTCGGCGAGAAGCGCACTGAGGGCCATCTCGTAATTCTGGCGTTTTTCCCTCGCCTCGGCGCTCGCGAGAGGCATTTGTATTTCAAAGCGAGTGCTTCCCTGTGGTCTCCAGACGAGGTTCTGAATGTTGGCAGGGTCTATTCGGCGACGAAGGACGGCGATGACTCTTTCTGAAAGTCCTCTTTTTTCTGCGGCATCGAGTCCTTTGGCGTTGATTTCGTAAATCAAACTCGTCCCGCCGCCGAGGTCTATTCCGGGTTTCAGCGTTTTGCCCGGCGGATATAAGGTCCAGGCCGCGAGAGCGACCAGCGCAACAATCAACACAAACTTCCACGACAGATTCTTATTCATATCAATTCCTTTTTAAATCGATACTTGATACTCGATTCTTGATACTCGATTCTCGAAAACGAGCGTCGCGTATCGAGCATCGTAAATTATAGTCCTTCGCTTTCGAGAGTTTTGCCAATGGCGGAGGCGAGGACCCTGATTTTGGTATTGTTGGCCTCGTCAACTTTGAGGACAATCTCATCGCCCTTGATATCGACGACGGTGCCGATGATACCGCCGATGGTCCTGACCTTGTCGTTTTTCTTGAGCGACTGGACCATTTTCTGCTGCTGTTTCTGCTTGCGTCTGGGCTCACGAAACATCATAAACATCACAACGAAAATCACGGCGATGAAAATCAACTGGTAATATCCCGGCGTGGACCTTGTAGTTCCCCTGCCAGTGGCAGGAGCGTTGGAGTCAACGGCCGTAATGGCCTGTCCTTCCTGGCCCACCGGTTCGGCCGAGACCTCTGATTGGTCCTGAGCTTGTTCTGCCTGTGCCATTATCCATAAATTTTCCATTTTTGTCTTCCTTATTAAGGATTCAGCATTCCAATCGGACTTCGCCTTTGGGCTACGCCCTGATAAGCACACAAAATCACGGCGAAGCCGGACACGATAAACGGAGAATGATAAACCAAACGGGGCGAATAATCAACATCGAAGTTTTCGCGTTCAGGGGATAGCCGGCGGAGGACAGTTTGAATTTTGCGAATCCTGCGATAAAGGCCTTCTTAAAATTTTACGAGGCCCGTATGAATGAATGACCCAAAATCCCGTAGGGAACGTATAAGGAACAAGACGGATTTGCCGGCAGTATGGGCTGCCGGCGTGAAAATAAAGAGTTGTCGTGTAAAGGAGGCGGATATGGACAAGATAGAAGAATTGACAGGGATATTGGAAAGGCTTAACAGCGGCGAAGACCCGGCGAAAGTGAAGGCCGAGGCGAAGCAGCTTCTTTCAACCATTGACCCCGCTGATTTGTCAATCGCCGAGCAGCATCTGGTAGAAAAGGGACTGGCCCCCGAGGATTTGCGAAAACTTTGTACGCTGCATCTTGAGCTATTGGAGGACCAGTCCGCGAAGCTGAAAGAAAAGCTGCCGCGGGAGCACGTTATTGCGACGCTAATCAACGAGCACGAGACAATCCTGTGTTTTTTAGACGACCTCGATTTTGTCAACCAGTCGATACAAAAAATGCCCGGCTACAAGCCGGAGCGTGAAGAGTTCAGACGGCTGCTGCATATTGCGGAACAGCTTATCGGCACCGAGCTCCATCATCAACGGGAAGAAGATATACTGTTTCCGGAGCTTGAAAAGCGGGGCGTTTACGGTCCGCCTATGGTGATGAAGGGGGAGCATGCGGAATTAAGGCAGTATAAGCACAAGCTCCTGGAACTGGCAAAAACCGTTTCTCAAATGGAGTTCGGGGATTTCAGAAAACAGCTCGACGGGGTTGTCAGATTTATTGTTCCTATGCTGCGTGAGCACATCTTCAAGGAGAACAATATCCTATACCCGACGGCACTGGAGGTGATTGACAACACAGAGGTCTGGCTGCGTCTGAAGGCCGACTGCGACAGAATCGGTTATTGCTGCTTCAAGCCGAGTGGTTAAGCTGCTGTTTTTGCGATTAAGAGTACCTAACAAAACTAAAGTCATTGCGAGCGAAGCGAAGCAATCTCAAACGCTTGATATTGAGAGATTGCTTCGTCGTCCCGATACACGCAGCGTTGCGACGAGCCCGTTTCGGAAATAGGGACTCCTCGCAATGACAAAAAAACCGAGGTTTTGTTAGATGCTCTAAGTTAGAGTTATGGAGCTTAGATTGCGTCGTTGGCGCAAGAAAGCGGGGTTGTTCCTCCTCCGGAACAACCCCATATCGCAAAACAAAACCGGCTCGTCGTCCGGTTAAGGCTGGCGGCGCCGATTTTGAAAACATTTCAAATCGGGCGGATACAACTCCTCCTCCTAATCACCGAGCGTCTGAGCGTCCCGCCCAATTCGTATTTCAAATCCAATAAAAAACAAAATTGGTAAAACTACTAATTCTGCAAATTCTATGCCATTTCCAGCGAACGCCTACGGGGAAGGAGGAGAATAAATATAACAGTATGGCTTGGATACAGTTACGTGTGTGATACAATTAACGGCACAATATATTCCGCTGACACATTTTAGCAGTGCGTTGTTTTTTGTAAACATGAGATTTGCAAGAAATATGCCCAATTCGACTTTAAGACCGATAAATTGTTAAGTTAAGTCGAATTCCGACTGTGTGTTGATAAAAGGCAACGCAAGGATTCAAAAAGTAAGCGTCGGAACAATTGAGGCCGGAGGACAGAAGGCGGACAAGAAAAGGCAGGATTATGGATTAATAAGAACATCAGGAAAGCGGCAAAGCAAAACTCAACGCCAGCGTTAGTTTACAATCCCTTGGTGGCGAGAAGGTTGATACGGCCGAGCTTAACGCCTTTGATGCTGATTAGTTTTTCGCCCATTTTATTGATTTCGCCGACTTTTCCTCGCAGGACTATCACCTCGAGACAATCGTGGTGGTCGAGATGGACGTGCAGGGAAGAAATTGTTCGGAGAAAATGCGAATGCTGCAGCTCGGTCAGGTGTTCCATAAGGGCGGTGGCGTGATGGTCATAAACGAGGACGACGGCGGCGACGGCCTCGGCCTTGTCATTTTGCAACCGCGAGCTGCTTAGCTGCTGCCGTATTAAATCTCGTATTGCTTCCGACCGGCTTTGATAACCCTGTGCTGCAATAAGCTTGTCAAAGGCCGCAAGCAAATTTTTCTCAACTGACACGCCGACTCGTTCAATATGTGCCATTGCGTTTCTCCGAATTGCAAACTAATCTCTGCTTGTGACGTAAACGGCCTGCTCAGCGAGGAGATTGGATGCGAACCTGACCGATCTGGTTTTTGTTCCGCTTAGCGTGATTCTTTTTTCGACCCTGACGCCGAGCTTGGCGCAGAATTTGTCAAAATCCTTCAGAGTTAAAAAATGCACGTTGGGCGAATTATACCATTCGAAAGGCAATTGGCCAGTGACGGGGGCTTTACCGAGAATCCCCATTTGCAGCCGGCACCGCCAGTGGGCGAAATTCGGGAAACTGACAATAACCTTTCGGCCTATGCGCAGCAACTCCAAGAACACCTTCTCGGGATTTTTCAGCGTCTGGACGGTCTGTGACAAAATCACGTAATCGAAACTTTTGTCGCCGTAATAGTTCAGTCCCTGAACAACATCCTGCTGGATAACGGGAATTCCCTGGCAGACGCAATCGAGGACAAGGTCCTGGTCAAGCTCGATACCTTCGCCTTTGATATTTTTATCACGTATAAGATTGGCCAGCAGCTCACCCTGTCCGCAGCCGATATCGAGGATGTTGCTGTTCGACTCTATGAGCGATTCTATCAGGTCGTAATCCATTCGCGTGCGATGCGGCTGCTTTAGGAGGAGAGACCTGTGTCCCCGCTGGGCGTAGCAGGAGCAGGGAATTCTGTTTGTCGGGTCGTAAGTCGCTTTCAGGAAGCAGCATATAAATTGCCCCAGCGCCTCCACCTCCAGCAGGAACGCGTCGTGGCCATAAGGCGAGGCGAGGTCGCAGTAACTGACGTCTTTGCGGTTTGCGGCAAGGGCCTCGACCATCGCTTTTGATTGTTCCGGCGTGAAAAGCCAGTCGCTCGACAAGCTGACCACCAGAAACCTGCTCTTTACATTGGCGAACGCTTTTTCGAGCGAGCCGAAATCCTTGGCCAGGTCGAAATAGTCCGCCGCCTTGGTGATGTAAAGGTAGCTGTTGGCGTCGAAGCGTTCGACAAAACTCTGCCCCTGATAATCAAGATAGGTCTCGACAGCGAACTCAGAATCGAAGTCATACTTGTAGTCCTCGGCGCTGCGTAATTTTCTGCCGAATTTTTCGCGCATACTTTCTTCCGAGAGGTATGTGATATGTCCAATCATCCTTGCGATACCGAGTCCGCGTGCGGGCTGACCTTTTCCTTGATACTGCCCGTCGGCGAAGTTTGGGTCGGCCAAAATGGCGTTTCGGCCCACGGCGTCAAAGGCGATTGATTGAGAGCTTAAATGGCTGGTTGTGGCTATGGGCAAAACGGACCTGACAAAATCGGGGTATAAAAGCGCCCATTGCAGGACCTGCATCCCACCAATGGAGCCGCCTATCACGGCGAGCAGTTTTTTTACGCCGAGCTTATCGAGAAGCAACTTCTGCACCCTGACCATATCCGCGATGGTGATAATGGGGAAATCGAGGGCGTATGGCTTGCCGGTTTTGGGATTAGTCGAGGACGGCCCCGTCGTTCCGGAGCAGCCGCCGAGGAAATTCGAGCAAATAACGAAGTACTTGTTTGTGTCGATACCTTTGCCGGGCCCGACCATATTGTCCCACCAGCCGGATTTGCGGTCGTTAGGGCTGTTGAAGCCGGCGACGTGTGCGTTGCCGCTGAGGGCGTGACAAATCAGGATTGCATTTTCGCCGTTGGCGTCCGGCTTTCCGTATGTCTCGTATGCCACGTCAATAGGGCCAAGCGTCTTGCCGCAGGCGAGCTCGAGCGGGTTATCCTCTTCGACAACCCGTATCGTATGCGTTTTCACTATTCCGACAGAATTATCCTTTGAGTTAGTCATAATCGACCAAAGTATACTCCAAACGGCCAATATGTAAAGAAGGGTGATTCCTGTCCGGGCGGGTTGAATTTTTCTCTATGTCCGAGCTTAAAAAACCTTGACATTGCCGAGCGACAGGCGTAAATTGCACTTGTAGGCGAGATAGTCACCATCAGGGGACGGTTTCGCCTGGAATATTTTGTGAAAGGGGACACAAATGGCAAAGAAACGAAAAGCGAAAAGGACGCCGAGGGGACAATGGTCGACAAATGACCTTAACCTGCTCAAACGGCTGTTTGGCGTCACGGCGACATCCAAAGTCGCCAAAAAGCTGAAACGCAAGACAGATGCCGTAAAGAAAAAAGCGTCGAGGATGGGACTCAAAAAGTCCAAGGTCTATCTGCGGCGCATCGGCAGGGCATAGACGCCGCTCGCAGAATATTTAGGTTTGAGTTGAGTGGCAGCAAAACAACCTCTCAAAGAGGCCGAGCTCTGGGAGCCGGCGGAAGGCGGGAAGGCGCAATGTTTCTTGTGTGCGCATCGCTGCCTGATACACGACGGGAAAATCGGCAGGTGTGCCGTTCGCAAGAATATCGGGGGTATTCTCTATTCGCTAAACTACCATAAGGTTGTCTCTGCCAATCCGGACCCTATAGAGAAAAAGCCCCTGTTTCATTTTCAGCCGGGAAGCAGAAGTTTTTCGATTGCGACGATGGGCTGTAATTTCCGCTGTGATTTTTGCCAGAACTGGCAGATAAGCCAGTCAATAGTTGAGACGGGGAACATCGACGGCGAAGCCATCTCGCCTGAACAAATCCTCAGCGCCGCAGTGCGCTCCGACTGCAAAAGCATCGCCTACACATATACCGAGCCGACGATTTTTATGGAGTTATGCGCCGACTGCGGCAAATTAGCGAAGCAAAATGGTCTGAAAAATGTCTTTGTGAGCAACGGCTACCAGACAAAAGAGGCGATTGATTTTGCGACCGAGTGGTTAGACGGAATCAACGTGGATTTGAAGGCCTTCAGCGAGGATTACTATCGCCGATTGTGCAAGGCAAAACTCCAGCCCGTCTTAGACACAATTGAATATATCGCAAAACATACCAATATCTGGCTTGAGACGACGACGTTATTATTGCCGGAGGAAAATGATTCCGAAGAGGAGTTAAAACGACTCACCGATTTTTTAGTAACGAAGGCAGGCCCAGATTTCCCCTGGCACATAAGCCGATTCTACCCGCAGTATAAGCACGCCGATTCGGTGCCCACGCCGCCGGCGTCGATGCAGCGTGCATACGAAATCGGCAAACAGGCAGGGCTGCACTATGTCTATCTCGGCAACGTCCCCGGCTCAAAGCAGGAGAATACTTATTGCTACAAGTGCGGCAAGCTGCTCATCGAGCGCATCGGCTATAATATCACGTCGAACAAAATTAAGGATTCCTGCTGCCCCGACTGCGGGACCAAAATCGCCGGCCGGTGGGATTAACGACCGATGAAAATAATTGCGGATGAAAATATACCGTTTGTGAAGGAGTGCTTCGCGTCGATAGGCGAGGTGCGGGCGTTATCAGGAAGACGGATTACGCCGGGAGTTGTGGCCGAGGCGGATATTCTGCTCGTCCGCAGTATTACGCCGGTTAATGAGAAGTTGCTCTCGAATAGCAAAGTAAAATTCGTTGCTACGGCCACAATCGGCTTTGAGCACGTTGATGTTGATTACCTTAACGGTCGTAACATCGGCTTTGCCTCGGCTCCCGGTTCTAACGCCAACTCGGTCGCGGAATACATTGTCGCCGCACTGCTTTCGGTCGTTAAAAAACACAAAATAATGCTCGAAGGCAAATCAATCGGTGTTGTCGGCGTGGGCAACGTCGGCAGCAGGGTGGCTAAAAAATGTGCCGCCCTCGGAATGAAAGTTATTCTTAACGACCCGCCTTTACAGCGTCAAACGGGCGATGAAAAATACAGACCTCTCGAGGAGCTTTTTGATTGCGATTTTATCACTTTGCATACGCCTTTGATTTTTGAAGGACAGGACAAAACATATCACCTTGCAGATGAGAAATTTATCGCGTCTCTGAAACCCGGCTGTGTATTCATAAATACTTCCCGCGGCGGCGTTCACGATACGTCGGCACTTAAAGCAACGATACGCTCAAAAAAACTTGGCGCTTGTATTCTCGACGTCTGGGAGAATGAGCCGAATATCGACTGCGAGCTATTGCGAATGGTTGATATTTCGACGCCGCATATCGCCGGCTATTCGCTTGACGGCAAAATCGCCGGAATGATTATGATTTACAACACCACCTGTGAGCATTTCGGATTGAAGCAGAAATACAAAATAGAGGATTTTTTACCCACACCGACTGTTCCACAGATAACTATTGGAAAAACAGGTCCCGACCCGTCTTCGCCGACTGGCTCCGCCGAGGCGAGCCACCAGTCGATTTTGCACGATATCGTCCAGCAGGTTTACACAATCAATCGCGATGATTTTAACACGCGCGAAATCACGATTGTCGAACCGGAAAAAAGAGGGAAGTTCTTCGATGATTTGCGCAAAAACTATCCTGTCCGAAGAGAATTTCAGAACACGACCGTAGTTTTGGCCACAGAGGGTAAAAAGATTTTAGCCACAGAGAGCACAGAGGACACAGAGAAGAAATTAAAAAACAAGTTAAGAGGGATTGGGTTTCAAATAAAAAGTGAAAAGTAAAAAGGAAAAAATTGAAGACGTTCTCGAATGGCCGACGTGGCGACTGGATTTTTCGGCGGGCTCTTTGATTATGGGTATCTTGAATATCACGCCGGACTCGTTCAGCGACGGCGGTAAATTCTTCGACCCTGATAGTGCAATAGAGCAGGGCCTTAAAATGGCCGGCGAAGGCGCGGCGATAATCGACATTGGCCCTGAATCCACGAGACCCGGCGCCGAACCTGTCTCCGCAGAAGAGCAGATTCGCAGGGCAATACCTGTTATAGAAAAACTTGGGAAAAAGACAAAAATACCCATAAGTATCGATACGATAAGTTACGAAGTTGCCAAAGCGGCGTTAGACGCCGGGGCAAGCATCATAAACGACATTACAGCCCTTGCGGATGAGCGAATGGCGCAATTGGCGGCTGAGCATCAGGTCCCCGTTATTTTGATGCATATACAGGGGACACCACGGACGATGCAGGTCGAGCCGAGATATAAAGACATGGTTGCTGAGGTTCTGGCGTTTCTGCTTGAAAGAGCAAAGCGGGCCGAGCGGTTCGGCATACCAAAAGAACACATTTTCATAGACCCCGGCATCGGTTTCGGCAAGACCGTCGAGCACAACCTTAAACTCCTGGCCAATATCAACTACTTTGTTAAAACCGGCTACCGCGTTTTGGTTGGCCCGAGCCGAAAAGCATTTATTGGTAAATTGACGGGCAAGGAAAATCCAGCCCAGCGAATCTTCGGCACCGCCGCAAGTGTTGCCTTGTGTGTTGCTGCGGGTGTATCGATTGTCCGTGTTCACGACGTCGCTGAAATGATGGACGTAGTTAATGTGGCGAATGCTTTAAGCAGGGGGGTATGAAATGGGTCAGTCGCCAAGCGAGTTCGGCGGGGACAAGAAAATGCCGATGAAGACGTTGCTGGCCGGCTGGGAAAGGCGGTTTATCGACAGCAATGTGCACCGGTTCCCGAAACGGATACAGGGCTATCACCTGACGCTGATGACTCTTCTGTGGTCGGCGGGGCTGGTCGTGTTCGGGTATTTAGCGAAAGGCAATCTCAACTGGCTCCTGTTGTCGTCGCTGATGCTTGTGCTGCAATGGTTCACGGATTCATTCGACGGCGCCTTGGGCAGATGCAGGGACACGGGGATTCCGAAGTGGGGCTACTATATGGACCACCTGCTCGATTTTGTGTTTATGTGCTGCCTGTTCGTCGGCTATTCATTTCTTGTCGAGGGGACAGGTAAACAGCTTGTGTATCTGCTGATTCCGATATTCGGTGTGTTTATGGCAGGGTCGTTTCTTTCGTTTGCCGTGACGAATGAGTTCAAGATAACGTATCTGGCAACCGGCCCGACGGAAATCCGCATCGGTTTTATTGTTCTCAACACCTTGATAATATGTCTCGGCACCGGCTGGATTGTGAAGTTACTACCATATATACTCGGAACAGCCGTAGTAATGTTGTGCGTTGTAGTTTTCAGAACACAGCGATATATCTGGCGTATTGATATGAAAGATAAACCAGCCCAGGGCAATAAAAAGGAAAGTCAGGAGTAGTTTGGCTATGAGTAGTCACATCGGTATGGTAATTCTGGTTATTGTTGGAGCGGCCACGGTCCTCGGCGTTATAATCGCCGCGGTAATCGAAACCAGACGCATGGATACAGAAAAACCGGCGATATCCCAACAGACGGAAAGACCACTTGACAAGAAAAGAGTTTAGCTTTGCCGGCTTTGTTCGCGGGACTAATCATTATTCAGAGCGTTTTTTAGCACTTCGTTTGTATTTTTCACGAACTTGAAATGCAGGCCTTTTCTGGCCTCTTTGGGGACTTCGGGCAGGTCTTTTTTGTTGCGTGCGGGCAGGATTACGGTCTTTATTCCGGCCTGTTTGGCAGCAAGTATTTTCTCTTTCAAGCCGCCTATCGGCAGGACAAGGCCTCGCAGCGTAATCTCGCCGGTCATTGCAACGTCGGGCTTGACGGGCTTGTGCAAAAGCAGTGATACAAGCGAGGTGAACATCGCCACGCCTGCGCTTGGCCCGTCTTTTGGGATTGCGCCGGCAGGGACGTGGATATGATAGTCGAATTTGCTGAACCTTTTGGCGTCTATTCCCATTTTGTCGGCGTTGGCTTTGACGATTGAGAACGCGGCCTGCGCGCTTTCCTTCATCACATCGCCGATTTGCCCGGTAAGCTGCAAATTGCCCTTGCCCGGCATCGACGCCGATTCGATGAACAGTATCTCGCCTCCGACGGGCGTAAACGCAAGCGCGGTTGCCACGCCCGGTATCCCCGCACGCAGCGCAAGCTCGGATTCGTATTGCGTCGGGCCAAGTATCTTGGCCAGGTCGCCCGCCTTGATGGTCGCCTTCTTTTTTTTTGTTTTTCGCGATATCGGTCGCCACCGCCCTGCACACCGCGGCGATATTTCTTTCCAGATTTCGCACACCCGCCTCACGCGTGTAATTGCGAATAATCGAGACAATCGCCTCGTTTTTCATATTCAACCGATTTCTGTTCAGGCCGTGCTCCGCAAGCTGTCTCGGGACAAGATACTTTCTGGCGATATTCAGCTTCTCGGTTTCGGTATAGCCGGGCAACTCGATTATTTCCATCCTGTCGTGAAGCGCCGGCGGAATCGGTTCGGCGTAATTGGCCGTGCCGATGAACATCACGTTCGACAAATCAAACGGCTGGTCTAAATAATGGTCGGTGAAGCTGTTGTTCTGCTCAGGGTCAAGCACCTCTAAAAGCGCGCTTGCCGGGTCGCCCCTGAAATCGGCGCCGATTTTATCAAGCTCATCGAGCATAAATACCGGGTTTTTCACGCCGGTTTTTCGCAGCTCCTGCAGGATTCTGCCCGGCAGCGCGCCGATATACGTCCTGCGATGTCCGCGGATGTCTGCCTCGTCGCGTATTCCGCCAAGCGATATCCTGATGAATTTTCGTCCCATCGCCCGCGCAATCGATTTACCGAGCGATGTCTTGCCGACCCCCGGCGGCCCGATGAAGCACAGTATCGGGCTTTTGCCCTTGGGATTGAGCTTTCTCACGGCGAGAAATTCCAGAACACGTTTTTTAACTTTCTTGAGGTCATAGTGGTCGTGATTGAGGATTCTTTGGGCCCGGTTTATGTCAATCCGGTCATCAGTGGCGACCGACCAGGGCAGCTCGCAGACGAAATCCAGATACGTCCTTATCACGCTGTATTCCGGGGAGACAGTCGGCATTTTGTTCAGCCGGTCAAGCTCACGCATCGCCTCGGCTTCCACTTTCTGCGGTATCTTCGCCTTTTTGATGTTTTCCGCGAGCTGCTTAAGCTCCTCGGTCCGGCCGTCGTCTTTGCCAAGCTCGGTCTGAATCGCTTTTAACTGTTCCTGCAGGAAATACTCACGCTGGTTTTTCTCGACCGATTCACGAACCCGACCCTGTATCTTGTGACTTAGCTCGAGAACCTCGAGCTGGTTTGCGAGAGCGACCGAGATGTGCTCCAGGCGCTGGACGGGGTCAAGCTTCTCTAATAATTTTTGTCTCTCTTCGGTCCGCAAGCTGATATTTGCGGCAAGATAATCCGCGAGCGCCGACGGGTCCTCAATTTCCTCCAGCAGAACCGAGACCTCTTCGGGCACGTTGGGGCTGAGTGTTATAACCCGGTTGGCCGCCTGCCGGACGCTGACCATAAGCGCCTTGAGCCGTTTTGTCATTTTCGTTTCTGTTTTGAGAAGCCGGACTCTGGCCTTGAGATACGGTACGGTCGTTATCGGCTCAATCACCTCGAACCGCGCTATGCCGTGAACAAAGATGCTCACTGACCCCTGTGGCGCTCTAAAAATCTTCAGCACAGTCGACGCGGTCCCGACCTTGTAAAGGTCGGCAAAATCCGGCTTGTCGGTGTCTGGCTTGCGCTGCGTCAAAATCCCTATCACGGTCTCGTTGGGCCTGACGTCCTTCAAAAGCGCCTTGCTTTTCTCCCTGCCCACCGCCAAAGGCGCTACCGTTCCCGGGTAAACAACGGCGTTGCGAATGGCGAGTATTCCAATCTCACGGGGGAGCTTGAGCTGCTGATTATTGGCAGGCGTCGCGTTTTCCTCGCCGCCGCCTGTGCCGGTATTGATTTCCGATTGCTGCGTAGCCATCTCGCCCGCCCAGCCGTCTGTCACGTCCACAAAATCTCTTAAGGTGTCGCTCATTTTATCTTTCCTGTCTCGTAAGTCCCTTTCTATGGTGACGCACTGTCTCATAGTAACTGCTCCTGCCTGTTGGCCAGGAAACCCTAATTATATGCTTCGGCTTGCGCAATGCCATAATTTAGTCCCTCTTTCTAACTAATATAATTTTCCCTTGTGAAATTCAGCCAGGCGAATTCCCCGTGATATTTGATGGCCGCTCGGCCATACGCCTTGGCTGCCTCTACTTTGGTTGCGAAGCTTCCTAAATATATTCTTTTTCTCTGTGGGTTGATTTGGGCTACCCATCGTTTCCTTCGCTTTTCAAAATAAACCCCGATGAATCTCGACGACGTGTTCGCCCTTTTAGGCCGATACGAGCTTTTTAACCATCAGCAACAGGAAGCAGAAGTTCAAATCCTTACTGCCCCCTGAGCCAAATATGCTTTTGTCACAACTTTGGTGCCGATATCAAATATCATCCGGCGACGTTGTGTCCGCGGTCTAAAAAAAATGTTCTTTAGTGTTTTTTCCCTCGCCAGGGTAGTTGCCGCCAATGTATAATGCTCAAGCTATTGGATTCCCACTATTAGAACGGTCTTGTGAATATTGGGTGAGAAATTATTACGATTTTTGAAAATATACCGCCGCTGACAATAGGTAACATTAAGGCCAGGATTCCGATTATCCAGGGAGGAATGGGGGTTGGTATATCTCTGTCCGGTCTGGCTTCCGCAGTCGCGAAGGCCGGCGCAATCGGCGTTATCGCGACCGCCGGTATCGGCCAGTTTGAGCACGACCTGGATACCAACTTCAAAGAAGCAAACAAAAGGGCGCTATGCAGGGAAATAGCAACGGCCAGGGCAAACTCGGACGGAATCATCGGCGTCAATATAATGGTGGCTCTTTCGGATTTTGACGACCTTGTGCAATGCGCGGTGGACCAGCGGGCCGACGTGCTTTTTCTCGGGGCGGGCCTGCCGATAAAGCTTCCCAAAACACTCCCTCTGGATGCGCTGGGCAAACTGCACACGAGGTTTGTCCCCATAGTATCGTCTGGCAGGGCCGCTGACCTCATATTCAGGTCCTGGGCCAAACATTTTAATCACGTGCCGGACGGCGTGGTCGTCGAAGGCCGATAGCGTCAAGTATTATGTGTAAGTTTAATTTTATGCCAGCGAAGGAATTGGCCAAAGACAGCCCTTTCGATGGCTGAATCGTCATAGAAGCAGCCCATAGGTCGTAAACGCTGTCTCAATGTTTTAATCAGTCGTT
>JBDRMP010000074.1:0-59742 GCA_043811995.1 Planctomycetota bacterium | reverse complement strand
TGGCGGAAAAACAAGGTTACGTACCCGATTTTTTGCCTGTTGTCATCCGTCTTTCGCTTCGGCTCGCTACGCTCGCCTTCGCTCCAGCCGGATGACAACCATACCTTCACCCTAACTTACACACAATTACTTACACTAAGTAGTTTTTCAGCTTATAGTAGGCAAATCCCTGTATTAAAGGCCCTTTTATTATAGGACCTGTATTCCCGATATTCCGGGAATCGGGCCGAACAAGACCCCCTGTTTTCCAGTATATTGACCGTCAATATGGTTTCATCAGGGGTGTGATTATCACCCTGTGCTTTGGGATTTTGAGCCATGGAGGGCATTCCAAAAGTTTATCTTCCGGGCGTGAGGCGGGTTAAGAAGCTTACCTGTGAAGCCGATAATTTCATACAGGGCCTTGTCTGTTTGCAGATTAATCTGTTTTCAGATGTGCCAAAAGAAGGGCAAAAGAGGGTAAGTAATTGCAACTGTGAGGATATGAAAAGAATACAGAGAACAGAGATTTGTAAGACACGACTCGTAGTCAGCGCCAGTACATTGCTGCTGCTTTGTATCGCTTCGTCCGGCTGCGGAAACAAGTTCTGGGACCCGACGCAGGTAGGCAGATTCCGGCCGGTGCCGGCTGTCAATGTCATACTGGATTCTCTTGGTGTGGCCGAAGAAACGCCCGCGGCGTGGGAGACAGGAGAAGACCCAAGACCCGCCGATGTAGTCGCCTACGAGACCGACTATGTCTTCGGCCCCGGCGACGTCGTCCTGATAAATATCTTCGAACTGTTCACCCAGGGGGTAATGTATTCCAATCAGTTTATGATCACGGAGACCGGCAAGCTATCGATTCCCGATATCGGGGTCGTCGAAGCAGCGGGCCTGACGGAATCGCAACTGGAGGAGGAAATAAAGCAGATACTTTCGCCAACCATTCTCAAAGAGCCGTCGGTCAACGTTTCGCTGGCGCAGTCGCAAAGCCGGGTGTTTTCGATATTAGGCAGCGGCGTCCCGAAACCCGGAAGATATGGAATACCCCGGTATGACTACCGGCTGGCCGATGCCCTTGCCACGGCAGGCGGTATAAGCCAGTTCAATATAAGCTACATATACGTGTCTCGGCCGATTACCGGCGAAGAGGCGCTTGCCCCATCGGAGGCCGTGCAGCCGGAAGAAGGCCCGGCTGCGGAAATTGAAAGACAAGCTCCCGTTAAAGAACCGCGGGACGAAATGCTGGAGATAATCGCACCCTCAGCAAAACTCAGAAACAAGAAAAGCAATGACCTTGTTGTTGCCTCGGCCGAGATGGTTACGGATGAAGAGCTTGCTGAGCTTAACCGAATCGCCTCGCCTGAAAACCTTTCAACATCAGATACTCGCCCCATCGGTACCCGAAAAATCGAAACTCGTAACTCAAGACCCATGAAACCGTCTCCCGTAACTCGAAACCCAGGCAGCGAGCCGCCTGCAGAAAGTGCTGTCGAGTCACAAGTCACTAACGAACAGCCGCGAATAGAATGGATATTTCAGGATGGCAGGTGGGAGCCGGTTCAGATAGGCCGGCCCGCGGCGCCAAGCCGCGAGGAAGGCAAAATCGAGGCGCAGCGTCCCCCGACCAAACCGGGCGACGAGGGACAAGCCGTCGGCTGGGGAGAAATCGGCCCGGGCGGCGCACAAAGGCGAGTAATAAAGGTGCCCGCAGACCGGCTGCTCAGCGGCGCCCCTCGCTACAATATCGTAATTAAGCCGGGAGATAATATCCACGTGCCGGTTGATATTATCGGTGAATTCTGTATTATGGGCAATGTCAACAACCAGGGATTCATCAACATAACGGGCAGGCCAATGACGCTGAAAATGGCTATAGCCGCCGCGGGCGGCCTGGGCCCCCTGGCCTGGCCCAAGCGATGCGAGGTTGTCAGAAGAATAGGGAAAAAACGAGAAGAAATAGTAATGGTGGACCTGGACAAGATTGCAATGGGCGAACAGCCCGATTTCTTTATCAAGCCAAACGACCTGGTTAACGTCGGGACGCACCCGACCGCCAGATTTCGCGCGGTGCTGCGTAATGCGTTCAGGGCGTCTTACGGCTTCGGGTTCATTTATGACCGAAACTTTGCCGACCGCGATTACGGAACAGGCAGACCCTTCGATTTCTTATTTTAATGAAACCGTAGACAATTGCTAATCGTAAATCAAGCAGTTATCCCGGCCGGTCAGGGCGAGGCGGCCTTGAACGCCGGTAAATACCAAAAATCGGTGGTATAATTATGGCAGATAACAGTCGCACATCCTCAATGCAATCGCAACAGACAACGACCACGATGCCCATAATTCTTGAGCAATGGCGGCAGCTTGGAGTGCATTCGTATATCCGGATGGCGATTATAGGAGTGCTGCTTTACTTGTTGTTTCATAATGAGGTCGGGGGTATAGTTCATCGGTGGTTCAACAACGCGAGCTGGTCGCACGGCATCCTGATTCCGCTTTTTAGCCTGTACTTTCTGACTCTGTCCAAGAAAGAGATTCTTAACGCCCGTATCAAGCCGAACTATATAGGCCTGCTTTTGCTGGTGTTAGTAATCCTGTTTTACATATTCAATATTGTGAGTCCGTCTGGCTATGGCTATTTTCGTGAGCTAAGCGTAGTTGGTGTTTTGGGGGCGGTGGTGCTGTTTCTCGGCGGCTGGTCCCTGTTGAAATACACGTGGCTACCCGTTGCTTACCTGGTCTTTGCCATACCTTTGCCTGATTATGTCATAAAACCCGTCACTATACCGATGCGCCTGTTGGCGGCGACGACTGCAACCGCTATATTAAACCTTGTTCCGAAACTTGAGGCAACAGCGAGCGGCGTAGTAATAGACATCGTATATAAAAGCGTGCACCTCGAACCTGCTTTGGACGTGGCGGAGGCGTGCAGCGGAATACGATTATTAACTACGTTCCTTGCCTTGGGGGTGGCGATGGCCTATCTGCACTACAGGCCGATATGGCAGCGGCTTGTCTTGTTGACCAGCACTATCCCAATAGCGATAATCTGCAACATCGTCAGAGTAACTATTACCGGCTTAATTCATGTGCTCCTTGACCCGCAATATGCACAGGGGATTTATCACGACCTGCTGGGGATGGCTATGCTGCCGCTGGCATTTGGGCTTTACGGACTCCTGGCGTGGTTTATGTCAAATTTGCTTGTGGAGAGCATAGAGGGCAAACCACGCGATATCGTAGTTCGGCATCGCTAATCCCGGAGCCGAAAAGAGAACTTAACGGTAATAATGACACAAAAGAACATGCGACAGACATTCAGAGCGAATTATCTTCAGCCGGCATTTTTGATATGTGTCGGCGTACTGGCATTATCGGCAAGCGCTATGTCGGCAACCGTTAAGCTTGCCGGTATATATATGAAGAAAGAGCCGCTTTCTCTGAAAACGCCCCTAAGCCGGCTGGACAGTTCCGGCTTGATGCCCTACAAAGCAGTGGCTAAACAGGAAATAAAGAACCCTGACGTTCTGGAGACACTGGGCACAGAGGATTATATTCAATGGACTTTGGAGGACACAAGCGTCCCCGCGGACAGCAAAACAAGGTTTTGCACGCTCTTTATAACATATTATGGCCAGCCGGACCAAGTGCCGCACGTGCCCGAGGAATGCTACATTGGAGGCGGCCTTCGACAAGTAAGCTCCGAAGCGGTTACGCTCACAATCAAACCGGGCGAACAAGGCGCTGTTAGCGAACGACCAGTCAGCGCTCATTTCCTTGTATTTGCCGTGACCAAGCCGGACATCTGGGGCAGCGAAATAACTTTCCCCATCTTCTATACCTTCAGCGTCAACGGTGAATACGCGGGCGGAAGAGCGGAAACCCGGCTGATTATGAACAAGAATTTGTTCGGCAAATTTTCTTATTTTTCTAAGGTCGAATGGAAATTTTACAATAACAGCTTTGAACGAGTGGTTTACCCGGACAAGCAAGAGGCACTGGCGGCGAGCGAAAACCTGCTGTCGGCGATTTTGCCTGTTCTCGAAAAAGAACACTGGCCCAGCGGATTGTGGTAAGCGACAAACCTGCGCTTATGGCGGTTCGGGCCCCAAGCAGATAAGGAGCAAAATTAATGGCAAAAAAAAGACTAAACAAGAAAGTGGCGTTGATTGGCTCTATGGTCTTCGTGCTTATGGCCGTCCTAATCATAGGGATGTTTTTATATTTAAGCCGAGACCCAGAAAAGTTCATACAGGACGGCAATGCAGCAGTCGAGTCGGCTCGCCAGGCAACAGACCCGAACCAGCGCGAAGACCTCTATAAGGAGGCCGAACGCAACTACACAAAGGCCTATGGGCTTGTCAAGACCGACGAGCTGAAGGTTGAAATTCTGTACCGCGCCATAGACGTTTATATCGCTACGGATAAATGGAGAGAAACTGTTGGAAGCTGGGCCCAAATCGTGCGTCTTGACCCAAAAGATATACAGGCAAGGTACGCGAGGCTCAAATACTTTTACCTGATTGCTCAGGCAAATCCGGGGATTGTGTGGCAGGAGGTTGCTTCGCAGGCAAACGAATTTATTGATATCATCGAAAAAACCGACGCAGATCCTGAACTCGCATCGGCTGATACCGAAAAATGGGAGGTCGATGCTCTAAAACAAAAAAACGAGAAATCGCATCGCTTAGGGCCTTATTTGTATCTCATACGTGGAACCGCAAACCTGATGAACACACAGCTCGGGACCGTCACAAACAAAGAACAAACCCTGCGGACGGCTGTCGAGGACCTGCAGAAAGCCAGACAAATGCAGCCGGATGATGTTGATGTGTATATGCAACTGGCTCGAGCGGCGGTACTAAAAGGGGAGATTGAAGAATCAAAAGGGGTATTAGACGCCAGACAGAGAGTACGCAACGAAGCTATCGACATACTCAAGGAAGGGGTGGAGGCCACAAACGACAGCTTACAAGCCAACATTAATCTTCTCGGGATTAAACACAACTTCAGCTTGGCTCAGGCCGACTCTGAACCCAACCAGCGGAAAAAACTTTTGGACCTGGAGCCCGAATATTTGGCGCTTGCCGCCAAATTTGATTCGAAGCCCGAATCTTTTGCGGCGCTTGCGGGTTTTTACTCGGATTCCCGTCTCGGTCCAACCTATCTTGACAAGTCGATCGAAGCTATCGAGAAGGCGATTGAGCTTGACAAGAATAACGTGGATTACGCGACTGTCGCCTCGAGCTTGTACACGAGGAGGTTCAATATTCGCGGACACAAACAGGATATGGACAAATCGCTTGAGACGGCAAGCAGAGCGCTTTTGCTGCCCGACGCTCAGGAAACAACCGGGCCACGGGCGTTAACCGCCAAGATGTATCAAATTCGTCTCAACAGCATACTTGTAAACAACTACGTTGACCTGATATTGGATTCAGAGAGGCCTAAGGGAGAATCAGAAGGCCAACCCACCACAAAATGGCTGGCCGAAGCAGAGAAAGCGGCTCGTCAGATTGAGCAGGTTTACGGAAGCGGAGACGACCCCCAGGTCATTGAGTGGCAGGGGATGGTCGAGTTTGGGGCAGCCAAACTCGGAAAAGGCGATGCCGGCGCCGCAATACGAAAGCTGTACAAAATCTACACACAGCTAAAGGCCTCGGGCAAGTCTGACCCTCGTCTTTCATACAAACTTGCGAAGATTTTTGCCTACAGCACCGAAAGCGGGGCGGTCGCCGAGTTTCTCGGCAACGCTCTACAGAACAGAATAGACGCGACGCAGCCGCAAGCGTGGTTAGATTATGCTGAGATTTTGAACAAGGCAGGGATGTGGAAAAGCTCACTGGCTTATATCGACATCTTCGAGAAAAGGTGCGGTGTTACAGACAGAAGTCGACTTATGCGGATTAGCGCACACATAGGTGCCAGGGAATTTGCGGACGCGGAACAATATTTAGAGCAGATTCCGCAGCAGGATCCAATTTGGATGGCAATGAAGGTGGCGATTCTGGAAGGCAAAAACAGGCAGATTCGCACAATTGTCGAGCGAAAAAAACAAAAGGCGAGAACCAGCTCTGTTCCGCAGAATATGTCAGGCCAACAGCAGTCTCAGGAGGCGGTCGACCCGCGTTCGGATGAACAGCTTGCGGCGGAAATGAAAAGCAACCTGTCGGCCTTCATCGAATATATGGGCAAAATGTTTGAAAAAGACCCGAATTCGCTGGACTCCGCAACAGTGGCGTCAGTGTGCGGAGATGCGATAGCAACCGGAAATCTTGAACAGGCAAAATTAGCAGTAGACAAAACTCTGAAATACCATCCTGACAATCCGACAGGACTGTTGTACAAACGGCTGCTGTCTGAACCGGAGCCCTCAAAGGTTTCCGCTGAAAAGATGAAACAGTTCAGAGAGGAAGTTTTATCGGGAATCCCCGACCCAGTCAACCGTGCGATGTCGCTGGGCATATTTTACCAGACGAACGACGACCCCAACAGGGCTGCTGAACAATTTAAAAAGCTTGTCTCTATATCGGGTGAGCCGGAGCTGCGGGCGGATGAGACCACGCAGCGACGTGCAGCGGTGTATTTGTTTGACATTGCCTTGGAAAAGAAGGACTGGGAGACCGCCGACAAAATTACACAAACAGCCAAGCGTGGGAATTTCGACGAGTGCTCGGGAGAGTTTTTCGCTGCAAGGGTCGCCCTTGCCAGGGAGCAGTATGAAACCGCTCTGGCCAGCATAGAGAACGCACTGACACAGCGGCCGGTTTTCGGATACGGATATCTGCTACGGTCCCGTATTAATGCCAACCTCGGCAAGGCGGCGGCGGCGCTTACCGACATACAAACAGCGGCAGGTCTCAACCCGTTTGACAAAAGCATCTCACGAGAGCTGGCCAATCGTCTGTATGCACGCAACCGAACCCTCGGGGACAACGTTTCGTCCTCGCAATTGGCCGAGGCCAGGGCCGCTCTGGACTGGGCAATGGCGCTGAATCCCGGAGATTTGGGTTTGATGAGCTTCTTCGCGGAGTATATCAGCGAAACCGAACCGCAACGCGCGCTGGCATTGAGGCAGAGCTTGCAGGAAAATGCGCCGAGCTTGCAGAATGCGCTATTGCTCGCCCGGCTCGCTTCGCGGCTTGCTGTGGATAATGACGACGCACAAAGAAAACAGGCATTGTTCGCAATGGCGGAATCGGCCCTGGAGCAGGCGAAGAGTTACGACCCGCAAAATCCCGCCGTACTCGATAGTTTCTCGGAATACTACCGTCTCACAGGCCAGCAGGAAAAAGCAAGTCAGGTACTGACATCGGCACCGCAACTGTTGTGGCGATACTACGTAAAAACGGGGCAATATGACGCTGCCGGAAAAGTGCTCGGGCAGTCGTATAAGACAAATCCCAAGGACACGGACACTCTCAAGGGGCTGCTGTTTTTAGCAGAGAAGGCCAATGACAAAGAAGCCGTAGCAAAATACGGCGAAGAACTATTATCCGCCGAGCAAACGGCCGATAACCACCTTTTAGTGGTTCAGACCTGTCTCGGGGTCGGCCTTACAAAGGAAGCCGAGCAGAAACTGGCAAGTTTTCGAGAAAGGTATCCGCAAGACAGCAGGGGATTGCTGCTGACTGCGTGGCTTTCTATGAAGCAGGGACGGCTGAAAGAGGCGATGGAAACGATAAACAAGTGCCTTGAGATTGACCAGACCGACGCGACAGCGTGGCGGCTGCGCGGACAGATTAATAATATGTTGGCGGAATACGAACAGGCGATATCGGACCTGCAACAAAGTAAGACCTTAATGGATTCGGCAGTTACTCGGCTGGCGCTTGCAAAAACGTATCTAAAAACCAGACGCATCGAGGACGCCATTACCGAGCTTAAAAGCATTGCTGAAGACCCGCAGGCGCCCGATGAAGCCAGAATGCTGCTTGAAAGAATCTACATCAACTCCGGGAGAAAGGAAGCCCTCAACGATTTCTATGCGAAAATTCTCGAAAAAATGCCGGAAAGCATTTACTGGCATAAACGTGCTGCGGCCTTCGCCGGTGTGTCCGGTAATCTTGCCAAAGCGGAGCAATTATTCAACATGGCTTTCCAAAAAAGCGCACAACAAGGCAAACAGGACGCCGATGCCCTGAACGGATACCTGCGAGCGCTTCTGGAGCAAGGAAAGACAGACAAGCTCTCCGAAGAGGCAGCTAAATATATCGATGGCGAACTCGCCTTCGTTGCATATTACTGGATGGCCGAAGCAAGAATGAAACTCGGTGACCGACAAAACGCGGTGATGTACTGTGAAAAGGCATTGAATCGGGCGAACGAAGATATAAATATCGAAGCTCAAATGGTTAATAGAATGTACTCGCTGCTGGGGCAAGAAGATATTGAACGGTTGTGCAGGAAAATGCTCGTGCAGAATCCGGATTCGACCACCGCGAACTGGGCGATGTTTACTCTGTGCAGCATCAAAGGTGATTATAACTCTGCTCTCGAATACATTGAAAAATGTATTAACAATACTAAGACCGAACAAAGTGATTGGATCGGATACAATACGCAAAAAGCAGCAACACTGATAAAGGCGTATATGAAAACTTCCGATAATAACTATCTTAAAGACGCGTTGGTGACGTACGAAAGTCTGCTTGAAAAAATGCCGAACAATACAAGCATCCTGAACAATGTGGCTTACATACTTGCCGACAACAATCAGGACCTTGATAAAGCGCTCGAATATGCCAAACGGGCATACGAAGCGAAACCGAACGACCCGGAGTACATAGATACTTACGCCCTGGTGCTACACAAAAAGGGCAGGAATTCCGAGGCAGTCCAGTTTGAGCAGGCGGCAATACAACAGTATGAAACACAACAGGCATCGGTGCCAACAGAAGCGTATGAGCACTTAGGTCAATTTCATGAGCAGCTCGGCGAGCTGCCGCAGGCGCGTTCGGCTTATGAGCAGGCGTTGGAAGCCGGCGGGGAAAATATGCAGGAGGCCGTCAAGCAACGGATAACCGCCGCTATCGAACGGCTCGGAAAGTAAAAACGGCAATGGAAGCAGAATAGGCAAAGCTATTTACTTATTTTGAATTGGAGTGTAAATGGCAGAAGCAGAACCAAGAGCGGCTATGGGTGTGCCTAAGGGAACAATACCGAGGCCTGTGATGGCTGCACGCGGGGCGGCGGCCGGAATGACGCCTAAAGAAATCCTCGCTATATTGCGCAGGCACTGGTTTATGATAGTCCTCTTAACGGTGTTCGGCTTCGGCTGCGGCGGTGTTAGCTGGTTTCTATTAAAGAGATATAGTCCGCGGTACACGGCAAGTACTTTTATCAAGGTGCTTCCGCCCGTTGAAAAAGACCCTACTGTAATGCAATCCCCCATTGTAGCCAAAGACATACAATATGGTTATCGGCTGTCTATGTCTATGCAGTTGAGAAGCCAAAATACCCTTCAGCAGCTGGTTGACAGGGACAAGATTCAACAGACCAAGTGGTTTCAGGGTTTCAGCGACATAAAAGCCGACCGCATAAGAAAGGCGATAAAGGACCTCAACAAGTATCTTGGTGTATCGCCGCAAAGAGACGGCGACTCGATTGTGGTCTCTATGACCTGCGGAAGCAAGGAAGAATCGGCCTTGATAGTAAACGAGATGGTGAGCATGTTCGTCAGCGGCCAGGGGAGTTCCAAAAGAAAAGAGGTGGCAGACAAACTGTCCGGGCTCACTGTCCAGCAGTCGCGTATTCAAAGAGACGTGGATTTGTCGGAACAGGAGCTGGACAACGTGCGGCGAAGGTATGGTTTCGCGGACCTGGAAGAGCACGCGTTCCAGCCGATTCTCGATACGAAGCTGTCTCAGCTTGAGTCCGACCAGAGCCAACTGATGATGGACATCAGCCAGATGCGGGCAGGCATGGAGCGCCTCGCGGCACAGGCGCAGGGGCCTGTTCAGGTGCAAGTGGAAAGACAAGTGGAGACGGACCCCGTAATGACCGCATTAGCACAACAGCAGGCGCTGCAGGAATCGTCGCTCGCAAGCTCACTTGCGAGGTTCGGCGAAGACCACAGAATTGTTCAACAGATCCGCAAATTTATCGACGCGATACAGGAGGAACGGGCAAAGAGAAAAGCGGTGATTGCCGAACAAACCAGACAATCGAACCTCAGAAACGCCCAGGACCAAATTATCACAATGGAGCAACGGCTTGGGCAGCTCGAGTCGCTGCGTGAAGAGACCGCAAAACGCAAGGCGGAGATGGATTTGGCGCGTGCGCAGTACGACCAGCGGCTGAAAATCAGAGACGAAAGAAGAACAATGCTCAACTCCATCAAGGAGCAGGTTGAAAAGTTAAAAATAGTTTACGACGACCCCGAAACGCCAAAGGTGCAATTTGTGGCCCAAGCTCCCGAACCGCTCGAAGCGAGTTTCCCGAACTGGAAAATCTTCTTTCCCGGAGGGGCAATCCTGGGGCTACTTCTTGGCGTTGGTCTTGCATTTCTGGTTGAGCTGCTAAACGACCTTGTGCGGACGCCGAAGGACGTGGCAACACATCTGCATATTTCGCTTTTGGGGACGATACCGGACGCAGATGAAGATGAGCTGCTCGAGGGTATTGAGCCCGTACTGGCAGTGAAACAGGCGCCGAACAGCATCATAAGCGAATCATATCGACGGCTGCGAACAAATCTTAAGCTGTCTGAGGCAGGCGCAGGCGCCAGGACGATACTGATTACCAGCGGCGGAGCCCGGGAAGGCAAGACCGCCGTGGCAGTCAATCTCGCAACTACACTGGTCGCCGACGGCAGGAAGGTCCTGTTGATAGACGCTAATTTCAGGCGGCCGAGCTTGCATACGATTTTTGCAAATCAGCACAACCCCGCCTCAGCTGCCGGAGGTTTGAGCACTCTGCTTGCGGGCCAGTGCCGTTTAGAGGACGCGATAAGAACCAGCGGAACGGAGGGGCTGGAGATAATCGAATCCGGGCCTATGCCGACCAATCCGGCGGAAGTGCTGGGAGGCGAGACAATGAAGCAGATTATCAGGCAACAGCAGGACAAATATGACTATGTGATAATCGATGGCCCGCCGGTGCTGCTGGTGAGTGAGGCAAAAATTTTGGCGAAGTGCGTGGACGGAACTATCCTCGTATTTAACGCGGCGTTAACCAGACGCGGGACAGCCGGGCGAACTATACGAGAGCTAAGACAGGTGGACGCCACAATATTCGGCTGTGTGCTGCTGGGCGCCAGGATGCTGAAGGGTGGTTATTTCCGCGAGATGTTCAGGGCATACGAAGAATACCAGCCCCTTGAGCCGGCGAAAGTGTAACGAAGGAGATTGGAATGGACAAATTTTTAGTCACCGGCGGAGCCGGTTTCATCGGTTCAAATATCTGCAGAAAACTCGTCTCGCAGGGTTGTTTTGTCAGGGTCATTGACAATCTTCTTACCGGCAAAAAGAGTAATATATCGGCCATTTTAGACAAGATAGAATTCCTCGAAGCGGATATGGGGGACCCTGACGTTGCGCAACAGGCAATGAAAGGTATTGACGTGGTACTGCACGAAGGGGCTTTGCCGTCGGTGCCTCGCAGCGTGGACGACCCGGCCGCCACGCACAAACACTGCGTAGATGCTACGTTTACGCTGCTTCTGGCGGCAAGAGATGCGAAGGTGAAGCGTTTCGTTTACGCCGCCAGCTCTTCCGCTTATGGAGACACGCCGACCTTGCCGAAGGTTGAGACGATGCCGGTTAACCCGCTTTCGCCTTATGCCGCCGCTAAGCTGATGGGCGAATATTACTGCTCCGTTTTCAGCAAGGTTTTTGGGTTGGAAACCGTTTCACTGCGATACTTTAACGTTTTCGGCCCGCAGCAGGACCCGACGAGCCAGTATGCCGCGGCTATCCCAGCGTTTGTGACTTCAATCCTGAAAGACAAACCGCCGACCGTTTACGGCGACGGCGAGCAAAGCAGGGACTTCACCTACGTTGATAACGTCGTAGAGGCGAACCTGCTCGCTGCCCGCGCAAAGAAGACGGCAGGCGAGGTGGTCAATATCGCCTGCGGAGAAGCGATAACGGTCAACGCAATAATCAAAATGATAAACGAGCTTGTCGGCAAGTCCGTAAAGTCGATTTACGCCCCGGCCCGTAAGGGCGATGTTAAACACTCGCTGGCGGATATTACGCTGGCAAAGAAGCTCATCGGCTACAAGCCGGTCATTGGCTTTAAAGAAGGCCTCGAAAAAGCTATTGAATGGTACCGCACAAACCTAATTAAAGGATGACAGACGACGGAGAACAGAGGACAGAGGACAGATTTTTGCGTCATCCGTCTTCAGTTTTCTGTCTTCTGCTTCAATCCATCTGCGGCGTCAATCAGGTCCTGCCGATTTATTTCCTGTTGTGGTTTGAGGTCGAATGACCATTCGTAGCTGTCAACGATTCGGCCTGGATACAAAATTTCCGCAAAGAAATCAAAGGGGAAATAATCATACCAGGGAGGGGCTAATTTCCTGTGGGTCTGGAGTGTCTCGCAGCCGGGTTTGCGAACCGTGACGTTATAGTCGCCATACCAGTTGAACGGAACACTCACGGGCGTTGTGCCTATTTCTTCGTCATTTAGCAGAACAACTGCGCCGGAGGGATTTGTGTTGATGGTCAATTTGCGCTCGACACAGCCGGATATGGCCAAAAGACCAATTGTGAGAACAAACAACAATACTCGGCTTGTATTCATAATTGCCGACATTATATACCGGAACCACGATGCAGGAAAGATATAAATGTCTTGAGGTTTAAGGTCCTATAAGTTTAAGGTCGGATGCCAATACGAGGATTGACCAGCAAAGATTTTGTATTCACCCCGTGAGATAATGTCTTATAATAAATGATGCTTCCGTTGATAGATAATTATCTCACGGGGTTAAGGATGGTCGTCTGATTTGGCGATTAAATTAGAAGAAGCGGACGGCATTCTGACCACTGAACACTGTATGCTAAAGGGCGAGTATGATAGGAACAGCGGCAAGCAACGCAATTGAAACAATAGGCAACATTGGCCAGTTCGGCAGATTTGTCTGGCGGTCGGCAGGCACCTGCGCCCGCAACATCGCAAGAGCCGAGGATTACCCGTTAATCTGGGCGCAGATGCTGCTGATAGGCGTGCGCAGCGTGCCGGTCATTATGATAACCGGCGCCTTCGTGGGTATGACGCTGGCCGTCCAGGCATACGACCAGCTGGCGGGGATGGGATTGGAAGAGCACTTAGGCGTGCTGATAAATATCTCCGTGGTCAAGGAGCTTGGACCTGTTTTGGCGGCGGTGATGCTGGCAGGGCGCATCGGCGGAGCCCTGACTGCGGAATTGGGAACGATGAACGTTACCGAGCAGATTGACGCGATAGAAAGTATGGGCACCGACCCCGTTGCTTATCTGGTGGTGCCGCGCGTGCTGGCGTGCCCGCTGCTGACGCCCGCCCTTATCATTTACGCGGACCTGCTCGGCATCACGGGCGGCTGGTTCGTCAGCGTGGTGCAGCTCGATATCAATGCCAAAGCGTATTGGAGCTTCAGCGCTTCAGGTGTGGAGCTGTGGGACCTAGCCTGCGGCGTAATCAAAGGATTTTTCTTCGGCGGGGCCATCGCGGTGATAAGCTGCTACAAGGGCTTTCACTGCAGGGAAGGGGCCAGGGGCGTAGGCCAGGCCTGCACGGAGGCGTTCGTGATGAGCTTCATAACAATCCTGATTATTGACTTCGCACTGGTGGTGATTTTCAAGGCGCTTTACAGCATATTCTGGCCTCTGCGCAGCTTGGTATGATAATCACAAAGACACTAAGAAAAATTACAATCAAGAAAACTTCGTGACTTAGCGGTAAAAAACGAGAATGGAAACTGAAACCAAACAAAACGACGTTAAAACAGCCAAGCAGCCCAATAATTCATCGGCATCAGATATCAAGCCAGATTCCGGCTTGATTGTCCTCAAGAACGTTACCAAGAAGTTTCCCGGCGCGGCCGGGGTGGTGCTCGACGATATTTCACTTGCGATAGAAAAAGGCAAAACCACCGTCGTAATTGGGCCCAGCGGCTGCGGCAAGACGGTCCTGCTCAAGCATATGATTGTCCTGCAGAGGCCCAACACCGGCGAGGTATATTTCAAAGGCCAGCGCATAGACAACCTCGATGACGTAGAGCTAAACTCCGTGCGTGCCCATTTCGGCTACCTGTTTCAGGCGGGCGCCCTGTTCGACAGCTTAAGCGTAGCTGAGAACATAATGTTTCCCGTCAGACAGCACTGCCAGATAACCCGCTTCAGCGCGGTCGAAGAGCTTGTGCGCAACAAGCTTCGAATGGTGGGCCTTGACGGCCTTCAGAACTTTCATCCCGCCAATCTCTCCGGCGGGCAGCGAAAACGCGTGGCGCTTGCCCGGGCGATAGCGCTGGACCCGGAAGTGATTCTGTATGATGAGCCGACCACCGGGCTTGACCCGATACGGTCGGACACCATAAATGAGCTTATTTTAAAGCTCGAACGGGAGCTGGGTGTAACCAGCGTAGCGGTAACGCACGATATGAAAAGCGCCTACAAAATAGCGGACCGCATTGTGATGCTGCACCACGGCAAGATTATCGCCGACGGCAACGCCGACCACATTCGCAACCACCCCGACCCGGTGGTTCAGCAATTCATCAGGGGCGAGATAAGCAAAAATGAGCTTGAGCAGCTTCAAAAGACCAGCGCAGCCAACTCCGTCCAACTGCCCTGCGACAACAGAGATTGACTTAAAACCATTGATTATTGATAATTGGGCATGTGAGCCACAAAACAATCAATCATAAATCAGACGACCTGTCTCGCCTTATTAAGGGAGAGGTCTTCACAGACATCTTGCACCGAGCCGTCTATAGCAGCGACGCGAGTATTTACCAGATTGTTCCGAGCTGCATTGTCTGCCCGCGAGACATGGAGGATGTCGCTGCCGTTGTTAGATACGCGAGGGACAAGCAAATACCTGTCGCGGCACGCGGGGCAGGCAGCGGCGTGGCGGGCGAGTCGCTGACCAGCGGAATAATGCTGGACGTGACCAGGTATATGAACCGAATCATCGGCATCGAGAATAAAGGGGAACTTGTAACCTGCGAGCCGGGCGTCGTTCTCGATGAATTGAATAGCTTCCTGGCGGATTTCGGGAGAAAAATCGGGCCTGACCCGTCAACGGCCAACCGGGCGGTCATAGGCGGCTGTGTGGCAAATAACGCCACGGGGGCACACTCGCTTCAATTCGGATACATCGGCGACTACGTCGAAAAAATCGAGGCAGTCCTCGCGGACGGCTCCATCGCAGAGTTGACCAATAACACAGACCCGAAGTTACTTAAAAACGACAACCTTAAACGAATCGCAACCGACTGCGCAGAACTGTTGGCGGGTAAAGAGCAGATAATCACAAATGCGCTTCCCGCGACCAAACGCAATCGCAGCGGCTACAATATCGCGGGAGCGTGGCACGGGCTTCCAGCCCGTGAAAACACGGCCAGGATGGCCGTGCCACAAACAATTGATTTGGCCCGGCTTTTGGCCGGCTCGGAAGGCACACTCGCGATATTCACGAAAATTACCCTGCGGACTGTTCCACTTCCAAAACATAAGGGTCTGCTGCAGCTTGAATTTGACTCGCTGGAAAAAATGGCCAAGGCCGTGCCGATTATTGTCCGGACCGGCGCATCGGCCTGCGAGCTGATGGATAAAAGTTTAATCGCAATGGCCTTTGAACATCTTCCTGCGTATCGGGACATTCTGCCCGCCGAGTCGGAAGCCGTCCTTCTGGTCGAGCAAATCGGCGAAACCCCCGAGGAGGTAAAAGACAAGATTAAGGCAACGGATTTAGCGGTAGGCAATCTTGCGAGCAATCGAACGGTTGTTTTTGATGAGCAGGCACAAAAGCGGCTGTGGAAGGCACGCAAGGACGCAGTACCGCTTTTGGAAAGAGGCAAGGGCAGAAAAAAACCCGTGCCGTTTATCGAAGACGTATCGGTTAAAAACGACAAATTAGCGGAATACATCGCGGGTCTGCAGAAGATTGGGGCCAAATATGACCTGGCGATGAGCTATTACGGCCACGCCGGCGACGGCGAACTGCACATCCGACCCTATCTGGATTTAGCCCGGCCCGAAGACATCGAAAAAATGGCGCGAATAGCCGACGACGTATTTTCGCTATGCTGGTCGTTAGGCGGGAGTATCAGCGGTGAGCACGCAGTAGGACTGGTTCGGGCGGCATTTTTAAGAAGACAATACGGCGACGAATTTTACAATCTGATGTGCGGCATAAAAAAGATTTTCGACCCCGACGGCCTGCTTAATCCCGGCAAGATAATCAGCGACGATTCAAAAGTGATGACGAAAAATCTAAAGGCGACGCGGCGGGTTTGGCCCAAGAGGACGTTCGGTCAGACGGGAGTGTTTTTTGATGAGGATGAAATCGCCCTTGAGCTTGAGCGATGTAACGGCTGCGGGCTTTGTCGCACAGGCGACAAGGAGCTGCGCTTGTGCCCGGTTTTCAGGGCCACGGGTGACGAGCTGGCCGCATCGCGGGCAAAAATGAACGTGCTTCGCTTCTGGGCGACGGGACAGATGAGCGACGCGGATTTCGAGTCGCCTGAGTTCAGAAAATTCCTCGATTTGTGCGTCAACTGCAAGGCCTGCCTGCGCGAATGCCCCGCGGGCGTGGACGTATCAAAGGTTATGGCAACAGCGAGGGCGGAGTACGCGAGGCGAAAAGGATTGCCTCTGGCACAGCGCGTTCTCGGACATAACAGGTATTTGAGTATGCTGGGCAGCGCCTTTGCCCCTCTTTCTAATTTTGTGCTGCGTCTGGAGATAACCAAGCGGCTGCTCGAAAAGACAACAGGAATTGACCGCAGACGAACAATGCCGAAATTCGCCTTCGGCACATTTCTGTCCGCGGGACGCGCCTATTTGCAGACCCGCAGGCCTCCTGAAATGCCGATAGATAAGGTCGCGTATTTCGTCGATACTTATGTCAACTTCAACGACCACGAGCTTGGTTTTGCCGTCATCGACGTCCTGCGGCAAAATGATATTGAGGTGATACTGCCGAAGCAAAGACCGGCGCCGTTACCTGCGATTGTTTACGGCGACGTAAAAACCGCCAAACGAGACCTGTCCTACAGCATAAAATACCTGGCGCAAGCCGTTAGGGATGGCTACAAGATTATCTGCTCAGAACCAAGCGCAGCAATGTGTCTAAAACAGGAACTTAGACATTACGTCGGTGGTAAGGACGCAACTATAGTATCTGCAAATACTTACGAACTGATGGAATATCTGCTTGGTTTGTTGCTAAAAGGCAAACTGAACAAGCCCTCCGATTCGTCATTGCGAGCGAAGCGAAGCAATCTAAACCTTTTCGATGGTCAGAGATTGCTTCGTCGTCCCGATTTAATCGGGGCTCCTCGCAATGACAATAGCGAATACGTTTACCATACGCCTTGCCATTTGTTCGCAACGGACAGTTACGGGGCAAGTATCGAGATGTTACAAAAGTTGTGCGGCATAACCGTAACCGACCTCAAGGCGGGCTGCTGCGGCCTGGCAGGGACGTTCGGAATGCAGAAGAAAAATTACGAGCTGTCTGAACAGATTGCAAAATCGCTCAAAGAAACACTCGATAAATCTCCCGCCCAATGCGTCCTTACCGAATGCACCGCCTGCGCAATGCAAATCGAACACATAAGCGGCAAACAAACACTTCACCCGATAAAGGTCCTGGCGAAATGTTATAGCGTTTAGCGAATAGGGAATATATGAGCGAGGATACCACTTCAACTGAAAAACCACGCAAACAAAAAGCCCGCATGCGATTCGTTAGATGTTTTCTTATAGCCGCGACAGTGGTCTTTCTGATAATCGCCGGCATTTTGTATTTCAACGTTTATCTGCCGCATGGCAAGGGGTCTGCCGGGCCGGATGTGCCCGCTGGGCCGTTCGGCCACATCTGGAGCGAGAAAGAAGTGGTGCTATTAGGAATCGGGGACAGCATCACCGATGGTTTTGGTGCAAGGGATGGTTTTTCATATTTTGACCGGCTTGTGAAAAATCCTGTCGGCGACAGCCCCGACATGCTCAATAAAAACCTTTCTGTCGTGCTTCCAAATCTCGCAACGAAAAACATAGCCAGCTCAGGAACGACCTCAATTCGACATCTCACAGAGATTGAAATGCTGCAAAGATACCCGCAAGACGTGTTAGGAATCATCGTGATGACAACGGGAGGCAATGACCTCATTCACAATTACGGACGCAGACCGCCGGAGGAAGGGGCAATGTACGGGGCGAGCTTCGAGCAGACCAGGCCTTGGATAGATAATTTCAACAAACGACTGGATGAAATGGTGACACGATTAAGAGACGTCTTCCCCGGCGGCTGTCACATATTTCTGGCCAATATCTACGACCCCAGCGATGGGACAGGCAATACGGCAGAACGGCTTACAGGCCTGCCTGCCTGGCCGGATGGATCGAAAATTCTCGACGCCTACAACAAGATTATCGCCGAATGTGCCGACAGGTACGAAAACGTCCATCTGGTGAATATTCATACGCCCTTTCTCGGACACGGCATACATTGCAGAAAGTTCTGGATTAAAAACTATCGCTGGAATGACCCGACGTACTGGTATTACCTGAACATTGAAGACCCGAGCGAACGCGGCTACGACGCAATACGGCGAGTGTTCCTCATAGAGATTTCCAAGGTCTTTGCTGACGCGAATGCTATTAGGTTATGAGTGAATGGAGATTAACTTGATATTGAAGGGATTCGGGGCGGGACTGGTGGTGGCGATACCCATCGGGCCGGTGGGATTGCTATGCACGCAGCGGATACTGGCCGGCGGAAGGATGCACGGGCTGGTCTCCGGCCTCGGTGCGGCAACAGCCGACGTGATATACAGCTCCATCGTGGCCTTTGGATTGACCATCGTCTCCGATTTTCTCGTCGAGAACCAGGTGTGGTTTCGGCTTTTCGCCGGGATATTCCTGTGCCTGCTCGGCGCAAGGGCGTTTCTGACAAAGCATGCTAAAAGGGGGGCGCTGGCCGATAAGCTGTGCCACTTCAACAATTACAGCTCGACACTGCTTCTTACGCTGGCGAACCCGATGGCGATTCTGGTTCTTGCGGGCCTCTTTGCCGGGTTTGGTGTGGTGGGTTCGGGTTCGGCGCGGGGCGACGCCGTTCCGCTTGTGGCAGGTGTGTTCCTCGGCTCAATGTTCTGGTGGGTTCTGCTGAGCATCTCCGTCGGCGTGTTTCATAAAAAAGTCAGCGACAACACGCTGATATTCATCGCCCGTATTTTCGGCGCAATTCTCACCACTTTGGGAATCGTTGTGATTATAAGCACGCTGGTATCACGGGCTTGAAGCCCGCGAAGGCACGGCCAAGATGGCCGCGCTACGTTCAACCGGTCTTTTCGTCGTCCCCCGTCTGCTCTTTTTCTTCGACGGGCTGCTCGGCCGGTTTTTTGGCAGCTTCTTTTTGAGCGGCTTTGAAGGCCTCGACATCGGCGCCTTCGGGAACGACGACAAGCGTGACGGCGACTTTCAGGTCGTCTTCGAACCGTAATTTGACATTGTAAGTGCCGACCTGCTTTATGTGCTCATCGAGCGCAACAACGTCATCGGGGACCTCGAAGCCCTGCGCACGCAGGTTCTCGGCTATCTCGTGTTTGAAAACGGAGCCGAATAAATGCCCCTGCTCGTTGGCCGTAGCGGCTATCACGGCCTCGGCGCCATCGACGGCCTGTGCGGCCCTTTCCATTTGCTGGCGTTCGAGATGACGCTGCTCGGCACGCTGCGATTTGGCCTTGGCGATTGCCTTTATATTGGCATCCGTGGCCGGCTTGGCAAGTCCCTGGGGTAAAAGGTAGTTTCGGGCGTAACCGTCGGCAACGTCAACAACGTCGCCGAGAAGCCCGAGTTTATTTACGTCATTAGTCAACAACACCTTCATTTACATATCTCCGTGTAAATAATTATCATCTCTCGTGACTCAAGCCACGGGTTCTGGTTTAAGCAGTAAACGGCAAAAGCGCCATAAACCTTGAGTATTTGATGGCCCTTTTGGCCTTTCGCTGACAGCCGGCACAATTGCCGCTGCGCTTGCGCGAGTATATCTTGCCGCGGTGCGTCAGCAGCTTCTGCAGGGTTTCGATATCCTTGTAATCGACGTACTTTTCGCCCCGCCTGCAAAAACGACACTGTGTTTGCTGTGGAGAGGCGATTCTTCGAGTGGTTTCCTGCCTGTCATTTTCCCGGCCATAGCCCGAAGAGCTCCTGCCAAATCCGGCCGACCCTGTTTCTCCCGCGAAACGAGACGAGCGCCCGCCTGAGGGACGATTTCTTTCTTTGAATTCAGCCATATTTCACCTTCAAAAAATCTTAACCTTTTATTTAGCGTCTTCGTGTCTTAGTGGTTAATCTTTTCGTTTAAAATGGTATATCATCTTCTTTCGATTGCGTTCCTGACGGCCCGGTTTCCGGCTCGACCTGGCTGTCAGATGCCTGCCCACCGCCTGCCCCACCAGCTCCCGCCGGAGCGCCGATAAACTGAAAAGTATCGACATGGACTCTGTGTCTGCTTTTTTTGGTGCCGTCCTGCGCCGTCCACGTTTCATACGTAAGCCGGCCTTCGACAAAGAGGGGCCGACCCTTGCGCATATACTTGTTGATATTCTCGGCCAGCCGACCAAAGGCACGACAGTCCACAAAGCACACTTCCTCTTTGCTTTCGCCCTCTTTACTGGTCCACTTTCGATTCACGGCTATGCCGAAATCAACGACCGGGGTCTGGCTGGGAAGATACGACAGTTGCGGGTCGCGGGTGAGGTTGCCCATCAGAAGCACTTTATTAAAATTGGCCATAAGTTACTCCTTTGTCCTATTGCGCTGCGGCGCCGTCGTTTCCGGTTCCCGCCGGTTCAACCTGTTCCGACAGCGGCTTTTCCTCTTCGGGCGCAGCCGGCTGCTCCGTGGACTGCGGCTCGACCGGGCTCGCCGAAGCTTGTCTCCGCTTTTCGGCGCTGGTTGCGGGAGTGTCTTTGGCGATTGCTTCCTCGGTGAGGTGGTCGGCCCTGAGAATCAGCACCCTCATAATTCGTTCCGAGAGCTGCACGTCCCGCTCGATTTCGTGAATCTTTTTCCCGTCGGACCTGAAATACGTGAGTATATAGGTCCCGCGGGCACATCTTCTGATTGTGTAGGCCAGCGGCCGCTCATCCCACTTGCGGATTGAGACAATTTCGGCATCGGCCTTGGTCAAAATCCTGTTTATAAGCTCCAGGATACCATCCCAGTCCTTCGCCGCTTCGGCTGAATCTATCAGGAACATTCCTTCGTAAAGTTTTTTGATATCGCTTTCCAAATTAGTTACCTCCAGCAAAACTTCCTAATTATTTTTCTTTTCAAAACGGTTGAACTTGGCCATAACCGCTTTTGTACCTTCTTCAAGCCAGCAAATTGCCGCGTCTTTGGCTCTTTCAATACCTTGATTTATCAGGTCGTTTCCCTTCTTGTCCGGCTCGCCTAATACGTAGTTAACTGCATCGTCGCTCTCACATTGCCCGATACCGACCCGCAGGCGCGGGACGTTTTCAGTCCCGAGCTTTTCGAGGATGTCCGCCAAACCGTTGTGGCCGCCCGCTGAACCTTTTTCCCTTAAGCGGATTTGTCCCGGCTCAAGCCACATATCGTCGAGCACCACGAGCACGTCGCACAAATGCAGCTTGTAAAAACCTACGGCGTCCGCCACGGGTTGCCCGCTGCAATTCATATACTTCCAGGGCTTAAACAGCAGGACCGGCTTGCCAGCGTATTCGCCCCTGCCCAGCCGAGCGCCAAAACTTCTTTTGCCAATCTGTATGCCGATGGTCTCAGCAAGCAAATCGACCGCCTTGAAGCCGACATTGTGTCGCGTGCCGGCATATTTCTTACCAGGATTACCAAGTCCAACTATCATCTGCATACCAGGCATACGGCCAGTTCGCTGAAAACGGCCCTATTTTTTCTCCTTGTCTTCTTTTTTCTCTTTTTGCGGTTTTTCTTTCGGCTGTTTGGTCTCGGCGGCCTTTTCGCCTTCCCCCGGCTCTTCCTTGGCCGCAGTTATAACCTCGGGTGCCACGGGCATCTCGGCTTCGAGCTCTTCTGTGGTCTTGGTTTCGGCGACAACGTGGCAGGTCGCCAGAAGCGTCTCGGGCGGGCTTACCAGCTTGACCCCTTCGGGCAACTGGACATCCTTGGCATGCAACGCGTCTCCTATCACCATTTCCTTGATGGATACTACTATCCGCTCAGGGATTTCAGTGACCCGGCACTCGACTTCCAAATTGTCGGCGTGAACCTCGACCATTCCGCCTTCGTGGGCGCCTTTTGCGGTGCCCTTAAGCTCGATGGGGACGGTCACGTTGACCATTTCGGCGACGTCCACCCGCATAAAGTCAACGTGGATGATTTCCTTTCCGAGGTAGTCGTACTGGACATCCTTTATAAGCATTTTCTCCGTATCGGCGCCAAGCTGAATATCCATCAGCCGGCGTCCGTGATGCAGTTCTTCCAAA
Source organism: Planctomycetota bacterium (assembly GCA_043811995.1). GTDB lineage: Bacteria > Planctomycetota > Phycisphaerae > Sedimentisphaerales > Anaerobacaceae > Fen-1362. Next base: position 37,109 of record JBDRMP010000074.1, on the reverse strand, counting down.
AAAGCGCGAGCATCCAAAGATATTGCGACTGCTTCCTTCTGGTGTCCATAGACAACGGCCGGTATCCTGCCCTGCTTGCGCAATCCGGCAGAATCCTTTGACCCACGATGCTGTCGAACTTCCGCCTTTAATTTTTGTGCTTTATCCATATTCTCCTCAATCATCAATAATCATTTATCAATCGCCCGTGAACAAGCTGCTGACCGATTCATTTCTGTGAATCCGTTTTATCGCCTCGCCCAGCATAGCAGAAACCGTCAAAACCCTGATTTTCTTCAGCTCGGCGGCCTCAGGTATCGGCTGGACGGTATCGGTAACGACGATTTCATCGATTGGCGCCTTGCTTAATTTCTCGACGGCGCCCGGCGCGAATACTCCGTGGGTAGCGCCCACGCAGATATTACGGGCGCCACGCTCTTTTACCAGCTTCGCTGCGGTGCAGATAGTGCCGGCGGTGGTAATCATATCATCGCACATCAGTATGTTTCTGCCCTCGACGCTGCCTATAAGCTCCTGCGCCTGGACTTCGCTGGCGCTGGTGCGCCTCTTGTGAATAATCGCCAAATCGCCTCCGAGATGCGAGGCGTAACGGGATGCAATCTTGATATTGCCCACGTCCGGTGAAACGACCGTCAGATTCTCCATCTTCTTGTCGCGGAAATACCTGCTCAAAACAAGCTCTCCCGTCAGGTGGTCCACCGGTATATCGAAGAAGCCCTGGAGCTGCGGTGCGTGCAGGTCGATGGCGAGAATCCGGTCTGCGCCCGCGGCGGTAATGACGTTGGCGACAAGTTTTGCTGTAATGGGCACTCGACCTTCGTCTTTGCGGTCCTGGCGGGCGTAGCCAAAATAAGGAATAACGGCCGTGACCCGGCTGACACTGGCGCGTTTGAGACAATCGAGGTAGATGAGCAGCTCGACGAGGTTTTCGTCGACGGGCCTGCAGGTGGATTGAAGCACAAAGCAGTCCCTGCCCCGCACGTCGTCCTCGACGCGGATCATTTTTTCTCCGTCCGGGAACCTGTCTATCCGGGCCCCGCCGAGCGGCATTCCAAGATATTTGCACACCGCCACCGCCAGCGGCTCATTGGAGCATCCGGAAAACAACTTAATATGGTCGTTTAGGAACATTTCTCACCTCCTTGTGCAAACCCGAAACCCGAACCGATATGGCGATTGTCGTCTATTTTATCGCCGTTTTGCAGGTGCGCGAAAGGCCCGATGCGGCAGTTCCGGCCTATAACGACCTGGCCGTATATGCAGGTGAACGGCTCGATTACCGTGTCCTGGCCTATTTGCGCCCTGGCGTCTATCCAGGTATTCGGGGGGTCGATAATGGTTACTCCGTTTGCCATCAGGCGTTTCTGGATTCTTCGCTGCATAATCTTCCCGGCGTCGCTTAACTGCTCACGGCTGTTGACACTGACGGCCTCTTCTGGCCGAACGGCGGTTACAGCGATAACCTTGTGGCCTCCCGCGATTATCAGCTCAAGCGCATCAGTGAGGTAGTATTCGCCCTTCGCTTTGTCAAGCTTGACCCGCTCGGCTGCGTCGAACAGGATTTTGTTATTAAACAGATAATAGCTCGGATTGACCTCACGGATTTTGAACTGTTCGGGCGTGCAGTTAGCGTGCTCGATGATACCCTGGATATTGCCATAAGCGTCGCGGACGATTCGCCCGTAGCCGGTCGGGTCTTCGAGAACCGCTGTGGCCAAGGTGGCGGCGGCGTTTTCAGCCTCGTGCTTTTCAATAAGTATCCTGAGCGTCTCGGCGCGAATCAATGGGCCGTCGCCGCAAAGCACGAGCGTCTGGCCCGCAAAATCCTTCAAATTGTCTTTGCAGCACATCACGGCGTGGGCAGTGCCTTTCTGCTCCGGCTGGGTTATCCAGACCAAATCGCGGTCGTCATTGAATCGCTCTTTGACGTGCTCGGAGCCGAAGCCGACCACAATATATATCTTCTCAACTTTGACTTCCCTGCAGGCATCGATGACATATTCCAGCATAGGCCTTCCGCAGACCTCGTGGAGGACCTTCGCAAGCTTGGTGTTCATACGCTTGCTCACCCCTGCAGCCAGTATTATCGCAACTCTTTTAACCACAGATTCCACTGATTTTTTGCTTTTTCCTTTTCATTTTTTACTTTTTCAACTACCCGGCCAGGACTCGAACCTGGAATGGGAGGACCAAAACCTCCTGTGTTACCGATTACACCACCGGGTATTCTCGTCCTGCGTATTGCGTAACGCACAACAAAGCTGTCACGGAGGCCATTCCATCGTCGGCCCGACTGGGCTTTCGCCGGAGACCTGAATCAACTATGCCGTGATACTGCTGACCCACATTGCCCCTTTCGGCGAAGCTAACGGGGAATAATATACCCCCTCCGTAGCAGGCAGGCAAGCAAATTTTGAAAAAAATTCGCTACGGCCCTTCAACCTTGCTCAGGACAGGGGGCTGGTCTGAATCGCGTTTAACCATCTGGAAGGTCGTAACGATGTGAGTACGGGTCGGCGCCGGGGGAGGCGGAGGCCGGCGTATGACGCCCTCTGGTAAAAAAGTGATTTTCGCAACTATATTCTGAGTCAAAGCGCTATTGATAATTCGCCCTGTCGATTGCTCGATTTCGATTTGGCCGGTTCCCAGGCCTGAAACCTCGCTTTTGGCCTTCATTTGGCCGATAGAAATCGGGCCGGCGTTGGCATCGGAAGCGACAACGACGTTGACATCCACGACGGCAACGTCGTCGCGGCACTCTTTTAGCCGGAAAGTCCTCTCGGTTGCAACCCTGTCTTCATCTGCCCGTTGCGTGCTGCTCCAGGTGTCCCCTATGCCGATTGGACCGGAATTGGCGTCAGGAAAAACCGCAAGCTGGCCCTCTAATGAACGTCTAATCTTGTCCTCGGCAAACTGCCGGTCAATGACCTGTATAAGCTGGTCTTTTATCGCTACGTTTGGAAACTTGCTCTTTGCGTTGCCCACGACGGCGGACAGACCGTTGACGTTGGTTATCCGGCCCTGCGGTGTTACACGCACAAAAAAGCTCTCCCCGATAGCCAAATAAAACGGCAGAACCTTCAGGGGAATCCCGGCGCGCCGGTCCCGACCTGTCGGGAGCTGGTTCGCATCCGAGTCGTAATCTACATCCGCGTCCTTTCCCCTGACTTTCAGAGCTACCTGCCTGTAGGTATATTTAGCCCAGGCACAACCGTCCGGCTCGACCTCCTCAACGTCCAAATCACATCTAAGGCGCAGCGTCTGCTGCTCGACCTGCTCGCCCGAGTCCGGCTCAGGGCTGAGCTGGTCCGTTTTTGTCTCGTTGACCGACACCAGGGAAAATTTGTCACCCTGTTTGAATCTGAACTGTAATTCTCCTCCGACCCGGCTACGGCTCGGCGCCTCTAATGCTTGCGTGGCCAATGCAGCACCTTCGCCGAGACGAGCCGCATTACACACACATGTCAAAAACAGCATTACCACCGATAACGAGTTTCTTATCATTAACTCAAATCCTAAAACTCAAAACCGTATCTCGTGAAGCGTGAAGCGTATCTCGAATTTCGCTTCACGAGCTTGCTCCTAATTGTCCGCAGGCGGCGTTAATGGTTCGGCCGAACTTTTGCCGAACAGTCGTCTCAATACCTGCCTCTTTCAACGCCGCTGCAAACCGCTCGAGCGCCTCTTTGCCGCTGGGCTTCAAATCACAACCATTGTAAGGATTAAATTCTATCAAATTAACGTTGCACATAAAACCCCGCAATCGTTTGACCAGCAGCCGGGCGTGCAGGACCGTGTCGTTTACGCCCTTTATTAAACAATACTCAAAAGTGACGCGATTGTGCGTCTTTCGCTGATACAACCCCACCGCCGCCAGAAGGCGACCAAGGGTATGTTTTTTGGCAATCGGCATAAGCCGGCGTCGGATTGCATCAGTGGGCGCGTTAAGTGATATTGCAAGTCGAGGCCGGATGTCTTCCTCGGCAAGCCGTTCTATCCCTTCGGGAAGCCCACAAGTGCTGACGGTCAGATGACGAATGCCGATGTTTTTGCCCTTCGGATGATTGAGAATACGGATGGCGGTCAGGACCGCATCGTAGTTGGCCAACGGCTCACCCATACCCATAAAAACGACGTTGGATACTCGATGCGCGATGCTCGTTCGAGTATCGAGTATCGAGTATCGAGAATCGAGTTCTACGAGATTGACCTGGTCAACAATCTCAGCCGATGTAAGGTTTCGGCTTAAGCCCAGCCGGCCAGTGGCGCAAAAGACGCAGCCCATCGCGCAGCCGACCTGAGTCGAAACGCACAGCGTCCGCCGAAGGCGAGACGGGCCGTCGCCCTGAGAAATTCCTTTGGAATTTCCAGGACTAAGTCCCGGAAATCTTTTAGATTTCACGGGGTCAAACAAAAGAACCGACTCAATCTTATTGCCGATTGCCGATTGCTGATTTCCGATTGAAAAAACGTATTTCACCGTCCCGTCCGGGTCGGTCAGTTTGTCAACTATTTCTAATGACGAGATATAATAGCCCTGCTCTATAAGCTTGCCGCGAAAGGACTTGCTCAGGGGGGTAATTTCGGAAATATCCCTCACGGCCCGCGTGTGGATAAAGCTGAAGATATAGCCCGCCAGATACTTTTTCTCACCCAGCCCGGCTACCAGCCGGCCAAGCTCGTTAAATGTCTTCGATTTGAGGTCTTTATCCACAATGGTATTTTACCACGTTTAAGATGTGGCACGGGCTTGGAGTCAGTGAAAGCACGGCCGGGATGGCCGTATTATCCCTCTTCCTTATCGACGGCGGCGTAGCCCTGCTGGCCCTCGCTGACGTATGCCGGCTCATCAGTAGAAAGGTCTTGTGTCCTGGGTCCTGAGTCCTCGGTCTTTTGGCGCTCCATATCCTCTCGCAACTGCTCCCAGTCCTCGACGGTCACCATCACCTCTCTGGCCTGGCTGCCCTTATATTCGCCCAGAACGCCCAGCGCCGCCATTTGCTCAATCATTCTCGACGCCCTCGCGTAGCCGACGCTTAGCCGACGCTGCAACAGCGATACGCTGCCCCGCTTGCTCTCCAATACAATCCGCACGGCGTCATCGAATAGTTCGTCATCTATCATTTCGGAGGTGTCGGGCTGGCCTAATTGCGTAAGCTCAGGATGAAACTGCGGGGGGCTGTCCTTGAGGTGTTTGACGATTCGTTTTACCTCTTCCTCGCTGACAAAGGTGCCTTGCGCGCGAACCAGGTCGCTGGTGCCCGGTTTCAAAAAGAGCATATCGCCCTGGCCTAAGAGCGTCTCCGCTCCGTTCTGGTCGAGTATGATTCGGCTGTCCATCTTCGCGGCGACCCTAAAGCCGATGCGGGTGGGCATATTGGCCTTTATCAGGCCCGTTACAACCGTTGCCTGAGGCCGCTGGGTAGCAAGGACGATGTGGATGCCGACCGCCCGGCTCTTCTGCGCCAAGCGCACAATGTGCGCCTCGATTTCTTTCGCCGCCGTCATCATCAAATCCGCCAGCTCATCTATGATTATCACGACAAAGGGGAGCTTCTTGGGTATCTTGGCCTCCTCATCGGGACTTGTCGGCTCGAATCGCCTTATGATTTCCTCGGTTCCAAGCGCGTTAAACTCCCCGATATTCTTCACCCGCGCCTCGGCCAGAATAGCGTATCGCTCGTCCATCTTTATGGTCGCCCATTCGAGAATCTGCGTTGCCCGGCGCGTCTCTGTAACAATCGGCGTCATCAGGTGCGGTATCGTATTAAAGGCGGTCATCTCCACCATTTTCGGGTCGATGAGGACCATTTTTACCTCGTCGGGCCTGCGAGTAAGAAGTATGCCGGTTATGATACTGTTGATGCAGATGCTTTTGCCCGAACCGGTGGTGCCGGCGATGAGCAGATGCGGCATAGCCGTCAAATCTTCGACCAGCGCCTCGCCCGACGAATCCTTGCCTAAAAACAGCGGTATTGCCATATCTGCCGGCCTGCTGCCCGCCAGACGAAGGATGTCCTTCATCCGCACGCGTTCTTTTTCGCTGTTGGGAACTTCCACGCCTATGGTGTGCCTGCCCAGCAGAGGTGCCACAACGCGAACAGCGCCGACACCCAGCGCCCTGGCGATATCGTTGGCCAATGAGCTTACCTGGCTGACCTTGACGCCTGCGGCGAGCTGCAACTCGAACATCGTTACTACGGGCCCCGTCTCAGCCGCCACGACACGCGCAGAGACGTCGAACTCGCCAAGCAAACTCTCTAACGCGATGGCTTTGGCTTTGACGACCTTTTCCTGCACGGAGGCAAATGTGTATGTCGGCTCATCGAGAAGCTCGATACCAGGTAAAATATAATCATCGTAGCTCGGCGGCTCATAAGGCTGTTCGGCATTTCGCAAAGCCGGCGTTTTAAGCTTCAACTGCACCGGCGATTCAGATAACGGAGAACTGATGACGGAGGACGGACGGACGGCTCCTGTCTTCTGACTTCTGTCCTCTGTCTTCCGTCTTCCGCCTTCTGCTTAACGCTGAGCCGACGCCAAATCTGGCCTAACATTTTTGAATGCTCCCCGGCAGTCAGCCATTTTGGCGCAGCGACGCCCAGCGCCCTGCGAATGACAAAACCGACCCCGCCAAACACGATTGTAACCATCTGGTCTGCCAGAAGAATCATTCCAACCACCCAGGTGACCCCAAGCAACAGCCACGTGCCAAGCGCCGCGAAATGGCTGCGAAGGAATTGTGCCGAGGCAACTCCGAGGACGCCGCCGGAACCTATCGGGAAATCGAAAATACCGTGCGGGAAAAAACTGTAAAACGTCGTCGATGCCGCGGCCGTCACCAACGCAAGCCCGATAAATCGCAAAACCGGCTCATTCACCTCCGCCTCCGCAATTTTGGCAATCGAAAAATACAGGCAGGAAATAAGCACGACAAAAATCCCGGGGCCGACGTAATAAAGCAGGTAGTAGGCAAACATCGCGCCGACCGCCCCGCACCAGTTGGAGGTCGGTTTATTGTGCGGATATACAAATCTGCTTGGCCAATCACCTATGTCGAAACTCAAACAACTGCAGAACAGCACCAGCAGCGCCGCCACTATCAGGCACTGCAGGGCCTTTGTTTTCGCACGCTTGTCCTTTAGCTGACTCACTGCAATAACGTCCTATAAAAAACGATATTTATGAAAACAGACCATCACACCGGAAAACGACTATTGAATTATCGGCAAGTTCTTCGTTTTCTCATTACCCCCAAGACACAAAGTTTTTCTTTTTAATTTTTGTGTTTTGCTTCGTGTCCTGGTGGTAAGAAATAAAAAAGCCCCGCGGCACATCCGTTCGCCACAGGGCATAAATACCCATAGCTCCGCCGAAAGGCGGTTACGAGCCACAATTATGGCTGAGTTGGCCGTCCCACACTGCCTGAGGACGACGGGGTCTGGGGAATCCTGACCACCACTCCCAGCTTGCCAAGCTCATTGGCAACGTCCGGCTGATTGGAATTAAGCTGGAAGCTGCGAATGAAGTAGTCCTTGGCAAGGTCTTGTTTGTTTTTGGCTAAGTAGTAGTAGCCGAGCTGCTTATTCACCGCCGGCGAGTTCGGCGCAAGCTTGAGAGCGTCGCCGTAGCATTTAAAAGCGTAGTCATCCAGCCCCTGTTTTTCGAATGCCGCGCCAAGGGCCAGCGTCTGCTCCGCGAACGACGCCACCTGCGTAATATAATTATTGGCGGCCCATTCGCCCTTGGCCCTGTCGCCTTTGTCGAACTGAAGCTTTACAAGGGCCGCCTGAGCATCACGGTGAGCGGGATTGAAGCCGATGGCGATATTGTAGTGCCACTCCGCTTTCGACCAGTCCCCCTCGGCGTGATACAACTGGCCCATCTGGTAATGGGCGTCCGGGTTCTCCCACTTTTTGGCAAGCTCCTGGTTAAGCTCGGCCTTGCGGATGTCGGAGGCAACTCTCGAGTTCTGGTCAACCCTCGCTGGGCCCGTTGACCGACAGCCGACAACAACCAACGCGCAAAACACAGCCACCGAAACCGTCACTCGCACTTTAGCTCTCATCCTGCGCCTCCCTTTTATTTTCTATTTATTATTGACGATTGATTATTTCCAAACAGCAACAAACCACACGATTCGCCGATGTTCGTAATTATCAATTATCAGTCATCAATTATCAATCCCAAACAAGATAAAAATTTTTCCTTTGTTTTAAACATCGAGGAACTGCACTTCGAGGGCGTGGTCGCGGATGAAGTTGCGGCGCTGCTCGACGTCTTCTCCCATAAGGATGCTAAAGAGCCGGTCCGCCTCGCCCGCGTCATCGATCTGAACACTCAAAAGCGTCCGAGTGGCCGGATTCATCGTCGTTTCCCAAAGCTGCTCGGCGTTCATTTCGCCCAGGCCCTTGAACCGCTTAATCTCGACGCCTTTACCGCCTATCTTCCTTGTGCTGGAGCAGATTTCCCCCAGAGACGCCACATCGAAACTGTCTTCTGCGTTGGCAAGATGGAACTTCGTGGCCACTGCTTCGCCGCTGACCGCTTTTTCCGCTTTAAGCAGGAAATCCTTAAGGTCCAGGTCAAAGTCCTTCTTGAGTTTTTTCGCCAGCTCGTTAATCCTGCCGACCTCGTGCAGCTCCTCGGCCACAACGGTCTCCTCGGCGTCGGCTGGGGTCTTACTGCGATCCTTAAGCTCATCTACGCGTTTTTCAAAGTCGTCCTTGTCGTGGAAGATTTCGTCCTGGCCTTCACTGTGTATGCGAAACATCGGCAGGCCCTTGCCGTTGTAGTACTTCTGGACGAACTCTTCAAATTTTATGCCGCGGCGGCTGAGCACCACGATACATCTTTCCATATCCGCCAGAATCTTGACCAGCTCGGCCAGCTTGTCCGCGGCTATCTTTTGTTGTTTAGCGCCTTTTTTCCCTGCGCCGTCTCTTATCGTAAGCTCCGTGCCGGCGAGTCCCCGGTTTATCAGACGTTTGTTCATCGCCGCCTCGGTAAGGACGTAGTCCGATTTTTTCTGGCCCTTCGCCCGGACCTCGTAGAGCGGCGGCTGGGCGATATAAACTTTCTGCCGGGTGAAAAGGTCAGGCATCTGCCTGAAAAGAAACGTCAGCAACAGCGTTCGTATGTGGGCTCCGTCGATATCGGCATCGGTCATCAGGACAATTTTGTCATATCTGCATTTTTCGATGTCGAACTCATCGGCGCCGATGCCGGTGCCAAGAGCGCTTATAAGCGTGCGGATTTCCTCGTGCGCGAGGACCTTTTCGAGGCGGGCCTTTTCAACATTGATGATTTTGCCTTTCAGGGGCAGTATTGCCTGGATGTTTTTGTCTCTTCCCGCCTTGGCCGAGCCGCCCGCCGAATCGCCTTCCACAATGAATATCTCGGTCCCCTTTTTTCCCCTGCTGGCACAATCCCAGAGCTTGCCGGGTAAGCTCGAGCTTCCCAGCGCCCCTTTGCGCCGGGTCAGCTCGCGGGCCTTGCGGGCCGCCTCTCTTGCCGCCGCCGCCTGTATGGCCTTGCTGAGGATTCGTTTCGCCTCGGCGGGGTGCTCCTCGATATAGTGCCCCAATTGCTCGTTAACCACCGTCTCGATGAAACTGCCCACTTCTGGGTTGGTAAGGCGGACCTTGGTCTGCGCCTCGAAGTGCGGGTCGGTGAGTTTGACCGCTACAACAGCCGTAAGCCCTTCCCTGAAGTCCTCGCCCGAGGCGGCTTCGCCTTCTTTTATGAGGTTGTTGGCCCTGGCGTAATAGTTCATCGTCCTTGTCAGGGCGGTCTTGAAGCCCGAAAGGTGTGTGCCTCCGTCGATATTGCGAATGTTATTGGCAAAAACGAGGACATTCTCGGCGTATCCCGTGTTATACTGGAGGGCCACCTCGCAGCTCATCATCGCCTGCTGGTCTTCCTTCGACAGGTAAACGATGTCTTTGTGGAGGACTTCTTTGCCTTCGTTGAGGTGTTTGATGAACGCACGGATACCTTCGTCGAACTTGAACACCTCTTTCTTGCGGACCCTTTCATCCTTGAAAGTTATCTGCAGCCCGGCGTTAAGATACGCCATCTCGCGGATGCGCTTGACGAGCGTATCGAACTGAAATTCGGTGTCGCCGAATGTTTCCTCGTCAGGCATAAATGAGATGCGGGTACCCTGCTTGGTGGTCGGACCGACCTCGCGGACGCTGCCTTTGGCGATTCCTTTGCGGCACTCGAAATGATAGTGGCGACCATCTCTGTAAATGTCTGCTTCAAGCCATTCGCTCAGCGCATTGACGACGCTGACGCCAACTCCGTGCAGGCCGCCCGCGACCTTGTAGCTGTCTTTGTCGAACTTACCGCCGGCATGCAGCGTGCAAAGAACGACTTCCAGAGCGCTTTTTTTGGCCTCCTTGTGCTCCTCGACGGGGATGCCGCGGCCGTTGTCTTCGACTGCGCAGCTTCCGTCGGCGTTGATTTCGATGAGGATTTTGTCGCAGAAACCAGCCAGGGCCTCGTCAATAGAGTTATCGAGGACCTCATGGACTAAGTGATGCAGACCTCCCGTTCCGCGGTCGCCGATATACATATCGGGACGTTTGCGGACGGCCTCAAGCCCACCCAATATCTTGATTTTACTCGCGTCGTATTTATGGTCTTGCATATCAAGCGTTCTCTCGTAATCCGGCGTTCTGGCTAACGCGTGAGCACAATTTTTATGGCCCTGACCTTCGCAGCAGGACAAGCCCCGCGCAGGTGCTCAACAATCTGGTGACTGCTTATGCGCAATTCATACAAATATGACGGCGAGTCGGCCTCGACCGTCAGACAACCCGCCGACAGGTCGATTACCCGGCAGTGCTCCGCCAGCCCGGCAGGCAATAATTGTTCCCAGGCCTCAGCTATCCGGCCGGCTGCCTCACATCGCTGTGCAATCCCAGCGTGCCCTGCCCCCATCATATTTGCCAGCGCATCGGCCAGCAATGCGGGCTGTCGTCGGCGTCTAAACCGTGTTGCGGATTCCATTTTGCCACTCCTGTAATGGAAACTACGATAGATTTATCGGCATCAGGACGTAAAGAAAATTAGCCCCCGCCTTAATGACCCCCGGCGTGTCCGACTGCCCCAGTTCCAGCTCGAACTGAGGTTCTTTAATAACGCGTATGGCGTCGGCCAAAAACTGCGGATTAAAGCCGATTTCGACCGGCTCGCCGGCATATTCGACGGCTACATCCACCTCGGCGTCACCGGTCTCCGGGGATTTGCCGGAAAAGACGAGCTTGTTTTTACTCACGGTCAGCTTTATGCCCCTTGACTCTTCGCTGGTCAACAGTGCCGCCCTTCGGACCGCGCTGAGTGCGGCCTCGGTCGGCAGCGTTAGCTTCTTCTGGTAATCCGACGGTATTATGTCCTCATATTTAGGGAAATTGCCCTCGACAAGATTGGAACAGACAACCACATTGCCACAGGCGAACATTATCTGGTTGTCAATTAGTCGGACGACTACCTTGTCTTTCTCGCTGCCTGTGAGCTTCTCAAGCAATGACATTGTCTTGGCCGGGACTATGAGTTTTGTGGCGGCGGCCTTTTCACTCGGATTGCTGGTCAGATTGACGCGTGTACGCGCCAACCGGCGGCCATCGGTGGCGACCAGCGTAAGTTTCTTTCCCTTTATTTCCCATAAAACTCCGTTTATCGCATAGCGCGTGCTTTCCTTGGCAGTCGCAAACAGGACCTGTGAGGTGCCCGTTCGCAGGTTATCGAGCGACAGCTCCACATCTGCAGAACCGGAAAACGCCGGCACCGGCGGGTATTGAGATGGCTCCAAACCATAAATTGTGAAATGGCTGTCGGCGCCTTTGACCTCGCACAGCCCTTCTGCGGCCTGAAGCAGTAACGTCTCGTCTGCGCTTTCCCTCACAACAGCGGCCAGACGCGCCGCAGGCACTACTGCCTGCCCGAGCTCTTTGACATCCACTGCGGGCAGTAGACAGTTAACGCCAACCTCCAAATCTGTCCCGTATATCCGCACGCCGTCCTTTGCCGCATCTATCTTGACGCACCGCAGAATCGGCTTGGGTGTTCGGTCTGGAACAATAGAAGTAAGCAGTGTGAGCGCCTGACTAAGTCCTTCTCTGTTAAACTGAACCTTCATCTTTAATCCCTCGAACGGTTTTTTCTGATAACTCAAAGCTTTCACGGTAGGTTACAAAAAAGTTCCGGCAAAATCAATTACCAAATATTAAAATAAACCATAAAAAACACAAGGGTCGAAAGAAATTATTTAGCTAAAACCGGTGAAGAGGACTACTATTTTTAATAGAGAGAACTTAAATAGTAGTAGAAATCATAAGGAGTGTAATGTTGTTGTGATTCAACGGGGTGGTATTTGTTAATGTTTGTAATTGCTGTAGATGCGACTGCAGGTTGTTTTCCGGTGGTTGTTGATAACTTGTTAAATTCTTTGTAACTTGGCAGGGTGTTAGGCTTTTAAGGGATTGGCTCAAAACACAAAGTCGATTGCTTACGAGGGTTACGCCAGCTATTTTTAACGAATCTAACGGCTTTCTGCTTGACCGTTGTTAATTTCAGTCATTTTTTGCGCGATGTCGATGATTCTTTTCCGCAGGGCAGCCGGGGCGAGCACTTCAACCTGGTCGCCGTAGCCAAGTATCCACCAGGTTATCTCGCCGAGGCCGTCCACACGAAAATCGAGTGTCGCCGAGCTGTCAGGGTTACGGGCGACTTTTTGTGTGTTGTGCCAGAGGACTTCCGCCACGTTATTGGCGACTTTCGGGGAAAATCGCAGACGGATGTTATATATTCGGCCTTCCGGTATCATAGACCAGGCGCGACCGATATAATCGGCGAGGTCGAAGCTGTCACCATCTTCGAACTGGTCTTCAAGCATGCTTGCGTTCTGGATGCGATTGAGCTTGAACGTGCGGATGTTTTTGTGCACGGACGAGTGACCGACGACATACCAGGCCCGCTGGTTATAGAACAAGTGATACGGGGCGAGGTCGCAATCAATAGTGCCGCCGTCGAAAAGGGAATCGTATCGGATACGCACCTTGCGTCGCTGAGCGATTGCGGACTGCAGCGAACTGAATGTGTTATCGAGGCCGGGCGATTTAGGGGCCGGCGCCTGAGGGCTGGCCTTGGTGGAGATTTTGGCAAGGGCGTACTCGCAGTAGTGTCTTACTCGCGGGGGGAGGTTGCTTTCTATTTTCATTGCGGCCAACAGGGCTGCGTTTTTGAAGGGCAGTTGAATCTGTCCTCTCATCTTGTGAACCAGCAACAGCAATCCGAGGGCCTCCTGCAGATTGAGGTTTACGGGGGGCAGGAATTGCTCGTGGGCCAGCGTATAGCGACGCTGTTCATCTGCGCTCGTTGGGCCTGGGTGAAGGGGGGTGCATTGCGGCCGGATGCCGATATCCTGCAGTTCTTTGAGGTCGCGGAACAGGGTGCGCCGGCTTACGCCGAACATCCGTGAAAGTTCGGCAGCGCTATACTTCCTGCCTGTTTGTAGTGTGGTCAAAATCTGGATAACTCTGCTGACCCTGCTGGATTTCATAGCGTATCCCTCATTATTATCGCCCATTACAATGCAAGTATAACAGTTTGGCAGGGGCGGTCAATCCCTATGTTTGGGAGGCAGGGGCCGCGGGGGTTTTCCGCCCCGAAATGCGTTTTGGGCATTGACACAGGCGGGAAAAAAAGGTATAATACAATTAAATTAGTCCGGCGTTGGTTCGGAGTTTCTATCTTCATTTTAACCCTTTGTGGGGCCCGCGCCGAGACAGGTAAGGAAAATGCAATGAGAACACGATTGATATTGACAATCATGCTTTTGGCGGTAGCATTGTTTTCGACGGGTTGCGGCTTTTTTAACCAGCCCGGCAAGACGGCCCAGGAAGTGCATAGAGAGCACTTACGGCTACTTCGCGTCAACAATCAGCAGATGATGCGGGATATCGACCGGGTGCTGGGCTTGGACCAGCCCAGCATGCTCGTTGAGAGGCCGTTGCCCTAAACCGTGCCTCGTGTTTGACGAGAGACGAAAGGATTCGTTCAATGCAGACGCTCATCGATTATTTCCGGCGCGTTGCCAATTACGACTGGTGGACCGTCGCTATTGAGCTGCTGCTAATCGGGATAGTTGTTTACTGGGCAGTGGATTTTCTCGAGGGAACCCGCGGCGAACGATTATTTCGCGGCGTCATATATGTCCTTATCGCCGGCGTATTAATCCTCAATCTCGTTTCTGAACGGTATCGTTTTGAACGACTGGAGTATCTCTACAAGGGTTTTCTCATCGCTGTGCTTATCATCGCGGTCGCCGCCTTTCAGCCCGAAATCAGACGTGCATTGATGCGCCTTGGACAGCCCAGTTTTCTGGTGGGTTCTTCTCGTCAGATAGTCCGGACTGTCGAGGAGATAGTAAGCGCGGTAACGGAATTGTCCGCGGCCAAAGTAGGAGCCATTATCGTTGTTGAGAGGAGGGTGGCGCTTGGGGAATTTATCGAGACCGGGGTCCGGCTGGACTCGAATGTTTCCGCGGAGCTGCTCAAGACCATATTTTATCCCGGCACGGCCCTGCACGATATGGCGGCCGTCGTAAGAGGCGACCGTGTAGTGGCTGCGGGCGTGCAGTTGCCGCTGGCGGAACCCGGCGCCGTTGACGGTGTCCAGCTGGGCTCTCGGCATCGTGCGGCCATAGGGATTACCGCCGGCTCGGATGCCCTGTGTATAGTTGTGAGCGAGGAAACAGGCGTCGTCTCTTTGGCCAGCGAAGGCAAGCTTACGCGGCAAATTACTGCCGAGGTGCTGAGAAATCGGCTGATGCAGACCATCAAGGAAGGACCCGGCTTCGGCACACCGGCGCTGGCCAGTATGGTTGACAGGTTTCGCAGACACAGGATATGACGCAATGACAGAGAAGTTTAATTTGAGCAAGATTTTCGTTACCGTTATCCTCACTGTGCTTATATGGGTCTGGGCCGACCTTGCGTTAGACGAGGAATTCACTGTCTCAAACGCGAGAATCGTCGTGGCCAAGTCCATAAATCCGTCGCTTTGGGTGACGTTCGACGGCTGGCCTGGCGTTTCGCTGGAGAAGTTGGTTTTTAAAGGTTCGGCCCGTAAAATATCCGATGCCCGACAGCAGATAAACCAGGGCAAATTTGTTCCCGAGTTTTACTTTGACCCGGAGCATGAGAAGATGACCGCGCCGGGCGAGCACGCATTCAACGTGATTGGTTTTCTTAAAGGCGCCGACAAGGTGCTGCAGCTTGGTCTTACCGTCACCTCGGCGGACCCGAACCGGCTGACTGTAAAGGTTGTCGAGCTGCAGAAAAAACAATTAGCCGTCCGGTGTTTTGATGATAGCCAAAATCCTTTGAAGGCGGCCAGTATTGAGCCGGCACAGATTGAGGCGTATGTGCCGGCTGAACGCGAAGGAACGGCGCTGGAGGCCAAAGTGGTACTCAGCAGGAGGGAAATCGAGCAGGCGAGATTGGCTGCGGTGGAGAAGAAGCCCTTTGTGGAGCTGGCCCCTGGCCAGAACAGAGAGGCGACAACCAGTGTCAAGGTTACTTTACTCAAGGAGCAGCAGCGCCTGCAGGAATACCTGATAACCAGCGTTCGGCTGGGTTTTTCACTTAGTGTGAATTTGCAGGGCAAATACAAGGTCGAGCTCATCAATCCCGAAGGAGTGATGGGGACCGTTGCAATCAGGGCTACCCCCGAGGCCAAGCGGGCCTACGATAATATGCGATATCAGGTCATTCTCGAAATTGACGACAGCGACCCCTCGGCTGCGCTCGGGGCAGGCAAGGACGTGCAGGGGACGGAGCTGCGAAGGCAGCTTTTCTATAATTTCCCGGAGGAGTTTGTCCGCGCCGACGAGATAATGCTCAATCAGCCGCCTGTCCAGGCCAGATTCAAGCTGACGCCGCTGACGGGCGACGGTTCTGCCGGCGCATCGGCGCCGGCGGTAGCTGCGCCTGAAGTTCAAAACTAAACTTGTGAGCCGGGACTTGTCGGATTCCAGGAACTTGCCCGCCTTACGGTCCTGTATGCTTCAAATACAAGGACCAGTCCCAACAGCAGCAGAATTCCGGCGATAATCCCTATCGCAGAGAACTTGTATTGTTTTAAAAGCACAACCAAGGCGGCGAGCGCCGTTATGTTCATAAACACCATAGGGGCGAGTACGAAGCCGGTTTTTCTGCCGGTTTTTTTGAGCCAGACCGCGATGATAAGCAGAACCAGGCCTGCCAATAGCTGATTGGTTGCACCGAAGACGGGCCAGATTGCCTTCCAGGCGGGGATGGGATTGCCGGCGGCGTCCTTGAGCGTGATGAGCACGAGGATTGTCGGCAGCACAAGCGTAGCCAGTGTTGACGGGTATCGCGAGGCGGCATTTTTCAACTCGAAAAATTCTTCGAAGATATACCGGCTCAATCGGGTGGCGGTGTCGAGAGTTGTGAGTATAAATGCCGACAGTGCCAGCAGCGCGAAGGACCTGCCGAGAGCGACGGGTATGCCTATTGCGGAAAAGAATTTGCCTAAGCCGTCCGCAAAGATTATCTGGGGAGGCATTTTGGCCAAATCGTCGGTTTGTGCGATTATCGCGACGGCGGCGAGGGCGATAATTGCGACGACGCCTTCTATGAGCATCGCGCCGTAGCCGATAAGTTTTGCGTCGGATTCTTTGTTGATTTGCTTTGAGCTTGTGCCCGAGGCGACCAGCGAATGAAAGCCGGAGCAGGCGCCGCAGGCGACCGTGATAAACAGCATCGGAAACAGCATTCCGAGCTGCGGGTCGGACCAGCCCTTCCAGGCCGGGTACTCGATTTTGAAGCCGCCGAGGAGTATTCCAAGCGCACCGCCGAGGATGCTGGCATACAGCAGGAAGCTGGACAAATAGTCCCTCGGCTGGAGAAGTATCCAGACGGGGGTGGTTGAGGCGATAAAGCAGTAAATCAGGAGGAGCAGGCACCAGGTTTTTGCCGGATTGCCCGCGATAATTGTGGGGATTTTGTCGGACGGGATGGGAATGATTTGTCCGAGCCAGACCGCCACGAAGACCAGCGGCACGAAGATTAAAGAAGAGCTCAGCAGCGACATTTTGAATCGATAAACAGACAGGCCGAAGCCGATTGCAAGGATGATGAACAGGATGGATGAAGACGCCACGCCGCCGCTTTCGACGAAGGTGGCTGCGGTGAGGTCCAGAAAGGCGGTGAGCACGTAAATTAGCGCAAGCCAGGCGAACGCGAGGAACAGCTTCCACGCGAGCGGGGACATATATTCTTTTGCGATTTCGGCGATTGAACGTGCCTTGTGGCGGATGGAGGCGACAAGGGCGGAGAAGTCGTGGACGCCGCCGATGAAAATGGAGCCGATAATTATCCAGGCAAGCACGGGCAGCCAGCCGAATGCGACCGCGGCGATAATGGGCCCTACCACCGGCCCCGCGCCGGCAATTGATGAGAAATGGTGGCCCAGCAGGACGGCTTTGTGGGCGGGGACGCGGTCGATGCCGTCGTAATCGGAGTGGCTTGGCGTGGGGTGAGAGTCGTCGATTTCGTATCGTTTGTTCAGGAATCTGCCGTAAAAAATGTAGGCGACGAGAAACGCCGTTACGCCGACCAGCAAAATGGTTACCAGCATCGGAATAACTCCTTACTTCATGGTTTTGATTTTGCGAGGCGGGCGCTTTGCCGTGCGACTATTTTCCCGCCCGCCACGGCCCTCACCGGAGGCGTGTCCGGGTCTTCGGCGGACAAAGAGACGAATCGGGACTTCGGCGACGGGCAAAAGCGAGCTGAGTCGCCCCACAATAAAACGCCGGTAAGTTTCGTCGAAAAGTTCCGGTTTATTAACGAACATAAGTATCGTTACAGGATTAACGGCGACCTGCGTGGCATAGTATATTCTGGGTCTGCCGGTTTTCGACGTGCCGGGAGCGCTTTCTTTTATAATCTCGAATGCCTTGTTCAGTTTGGGTGTAGGTATCCAGGTGGTTGTCTGTTTGAAGATTTCGGCCGCCAAATCGAGGACGCTTTTTACATTTTTGGTTTTTGTGGCGGTGGTGAAGGCGATTGGTGCGTGGCCCAGTCCAGGCAACAATTTCGTCAGGTACTCTTCATATTGGCCCGTCACAGCAGAATCCTTTGCCAAATCCCATTTATTTACGACTATGATACAGCTTTTGTTTTCATCTGCAATTAGTTTTGCCAGCCGTTTGTCGGGCTGCGAGACGGGTGTTGTTGCGTCAATCATCAGCAAAATGACGTCTGCCCTGTGGACGGAGCTTGTTGCGCGGACGAAGCTGTAGAACTCGATATTGTCGGCCAGCTTGCTTTGTTTTTTCACGCCGGGGGTGTCGATGACGACGATTGTATGGCCATCTTTTTCAAACCGGATATCGACCGCGTCGCGTGTTGTGCCGGGGATTTCGCTGACGATTACGCGGTCGTCGCCGACGATTGCGTTGACGAGAGAGCTTTTGCCGGCGTTTCGTTTGCCGACGATTGCTATTTTCATAACCGGCTCAGCCGGCTTAGTTGACTCGATGTTTTTCAGACGTTCAAAGATTTCATCGAGAAGCAGCGTTTTATTGACATTGTTTTTAGCCGAGACGCACAAAAAGTCGCCGAAACCAAACTTGCCGAAAACGCCTGCTTCGGGGAATAATCGAGAGGTATCTGCCTTGTTGGCGACGCCGATGACCTTGAGATTGTGTTTGCGGAGGAGTTCCGCTATCGTCTGGTCCAGCGACATAATCCCCTCGCGAACGTCAACCATAAACAAAACGAGGTTGGCTGAATCGATGGCCCGCTGGATTTGCTGGTGGACGTGGCTTTCGAGGTGGTCTGCGTCAACGATGCCGTAGCCGCCTGTATCGACAAGCTCGAAGTAGCGTTCGTTTTTCTCGATGATAGCGCTGACGCGGTCGCGCGTAACGCCGGGCGTCGGCTCGACAACGCTTATCATTCTGCCCGCGAGGGCGTTGAACAAGCTGCTCTTGCCCACGTTGGGCCTGCCAATTATCGCAACAACAGGTAATGCCATAATCGGCTATTATATCAGCGGACGCGGCGACTGAGCAGGATTTTCTGGTTCGTATTGAAATACCGATTCGAGGGGCACGCCGAAGGCGCGGGCTATGCGAAAGGCAAGCGGCAGCGAAGGGGCGTATTTGCCCTGCTCCATCGCGATAATAGTTTGGCGGGTTACGCCAACGAGGTCGGCCAAATGCTGCTGGGTCATCTCGCCTTTTTCAAAACGCAACCGACGAATTTGATTCTTGAACTGAGCGCTACTCATCACGACGCTCCTTTGCGAAATGGATGAGAAGCATCGCGGACTGAACAATCGACGCCAGAAGTATTCCGGAGATAAACAGAGCCGGCAGGAGATAGGCGGGGACGGGATTGTTTGCTCCAGCGACGAAAAAGACAATAAACGACGTGGAATACAGGAACAGGATGAAGACGCAACTCGACAACATACGGGCTTTGGCGAACATTTTCTGTTCGCGTTCATCGAGTTTGGTCCAGCTTTTCATATTTCGCAGGTACGATATAAGCCCGCCTATCAGGCCGCTTATTAAAAATGGTATCAGCGCCACGAGGCCTTTTGTATTATTGCTGACCATCCACCAGATGCCCGGCCCCGCTATAATCACACACAGTATCACCCCGCCGATATTGGCCCATGCTCTTTTTTCCAAGTGATTCATAATTGGTCTCCTTTTGACCTCCAGCCGTATTGAACCAGAATCGCGGCAAAATAAATCATCGTAACTATAATAAAGGCGCCGAAATTGATGAGCGGCAGTGACCAGACGGGAATGCAGCCATCGTCGCCGAGAACCAGTCGCGGGATTCCGCTGATGGCGAGAAACACAATCAGGGCCGATATAAAAGCAGCCATAGCCGCTCTATTGTCAATCAGTTTGTCGCGTTCGTCTTCCTTTACTTCCCTGGGGCTTTGTCGCTTGAATGTCCAAATCAGTAGTATCAGTAGTGTGCCATCCATCAGAATCAAAAATGCCGGCGGCAAGAATCGAGCGGGAGTTTCTTTTAATATGAAAAGTTTAAAAAACATGTAGGCAAACATTGAGTGGGTTAATAATAAAAACACCAGAGCACCCACTGCGGTTTTCTGAGCTCTATTCATTATCTTTTCCTTTCCAGCCGTATTGAACAAGTATCGCAACGGAGTGAACGAAAAATGAGGTCAGCCCCGACGCCATAAAAATCATCGGCAGCCACCCTATTGGGATGTTGCCTTAGGTCCAAGAATAAAGAACGGCAGCATACAGGCCAGGCCCGTGATTAAGTAAGCTGTCCCGAAAGCTCCTATCGCGGCTTGTCTGTTGATTAGCGTGTCCCTTTCGTCACAGGTTACATTGCCTTTGTCTTTGCTGAAAATTAAGGGTCCCAGACCACCAAATCCGGTTATGCCCAAAAATCCAAGCCCTGCTTGAGCTATGGCCCAGGGCATACCGATTACGAAGTGTAAAACTGCTGTTGCAATCGCGGCAAGAATAATCCCAGACGATATCCAAATCACCATCCACAACGATATTTTTTGAATTCTGTTCATAACCTTAATTCTCCTTATCAATGTAACATATATCGAACATAATGTAATAAATACTTTACTCTATGTCAAGTCAATTTTACATTTTTTTACAAAATTTTTTCACGCTTCGTAAGTCGTTGAAGTAGCAGAGGATAGCTAATAAGACGATAGCAACATTTAGTATTGGGCGGTTTGGGTGGTATTGTCCGATATATGGGATATGCAGCTTACTACATCATCACAGACGAGGCAGTGTCCGTTTTGTGCCGAGACGATACTGACGGCGGCGGTGAAATGCCGGTTTTGCGGGGAGTTTCTAAATACCGAGCAGGCAAAGGCCCTTGTGCGCTTCGCCGGCGATGAAGATGCTGAGCAGGCAGAGTCGGGCGAGGCGCTTTTTAGCGGTCAGCCATCGTTGTGGGCGATGACGGGGGCGTTAATTAAAGGCGGGATAGTTCTCGCCGTGGCTGTGACGTTGGTCGTCTGGCACATCGAGCGAATGGCGTTGTTGAAAATCTCACCTGAGCACGTGGTTGTTTTTGGCAGGTATCGGCTGTTATTGGGGTTGGGGATTGGCCTGATTGTCATAATGGTCCTGTTTTACAAGGCGATGCAATTGAAGATGACGTATTACGAGGTCAGCACCGAGCGGATTGAATTCGGCAGGGGGATATTCGACCGCAGGGTGGATAACTTAGATATGTTTCGCGTGGTGGATTTGAAGCTTCGCAGAAGCGTTCTGGATTGCCTTGTGGGCGTTGGGTCGGTGATGCTGACGACGACGGACAAGAGCCATCCGGAATTTATGTTTGAAAAGATAAGGGACGCCCGCGAGCTTTACGACGCAATCAAGAAGGCCAGCTTATCCGCCGACCGCAGAACAAACGTCATTCATATGGAGTAAGCATATTAATTAGCGAAATTCACCGATTTGGTTGCATCTGAGGTTTTTTTCGCAATTCCTGGCATATTTTGCTTGACTGAGCGTAAAAAATATGCGATATTACAAATTGTAAGAAAGCTACATTTTGTAAGCATCGTACAAGACGTAATATTTGGACTGAAAAGGGGATTGCTTATGACTACCCTGAAAATGAGCGATGTGCGCGAAAAGTTGAGCGAATGTGCCAACGAGGTTGCATACAAGGGCGAGCGAATAACGGTTGACCGTAACGGCAAGCCGGTGTTCGTGATGATAAGCGTGGAGGATTTAGAATTACTGGAGCTGCTCGAGGACAAGCTTGACATATTTGCAGTCGAGGAGGCGCTGAAGCGAAATGATTTTGTCGGCTTAGACGAGCTTAAGAAACGACTCGATTTGTGAACGAGACGACTCAAGGAAGGACTGTGTACACAGTCAGGGTTGACAGGTTAGCGGAGAAATTCATAGCAGAGCAGAACAAAAAGCTGCGCAGGAGATTATTTTCTGAAATACAGTCATTGGCAGCCAATCCACGGCCCGCGGGGGCAAGGCCGATTACAGGCAGGAAGGGTTTATACAGGGTGCGGGTCGGCAACTTCCGAATCGTTTATCTTGTGAAAGATGAGGAATTGCTTGTTCTTGTCGTGCGCGTTGGACACCGCAAGGAAATATATGAGCTTGTCAGGCGAATGACGAGCAGTTGAGCTTAGTGTTTTCTTTCAAGGTCAATTAAATTTTTCTTGGTATCGGTTCCGCCAAATGCGGAGAAGTTACCGGGTGAGCCGTCGCAGCGGATGACGCGATGGCAGGGGATAATCAGGGGGATTGGATTTTTTGCAAGCGCATTGCCAACTGCCCGGCTGGCGCGGGGTTTACCAATCTTACGGGCCAATTGCGAATAAGACACAGTTTTACCGGAAGGGATTTTTCTGCAGGCGGCCAATACCTTTCTGATAAAGGGCGGCAGGTTATCAAGGGCGATGGGGGTATCGAATCTCGTCGGCTTTCCTTCAAAATAGGCGATTATTTTGTCCTGCAGGGGTTTCAGGAGGTTTTTGTCAAATTTCGGGTTATTTAGGCCCTCAGTGAGATATTTTTTGGTGATTTTTAGGGTTGGGCAGGCCCGTCTTCGCTTGCGCTTCGACGGGCAGGGCAAAACGGTGCGGAACAAGCCCTTTTCGTTAGTTGCCAGGCCGAAGTAGCCCCAGTTGGTTTTGAATATCGTGTATTTTGCGTCTTTAGCCATTAAAAATGATTTATAGCGGGGTAAAGTCGTTGACGCAAGGAGGGGATTCTGTTAAATATATTGGTTTTATAAACTTATGCTCGCGGTAAGCTTTGCGCTATTAGCGCGGTGGTGGATATGTTGTCTTTAGATGACCTTAGAAAGCGGATAGACGAGATTGACCATCAGCTTGTCAGGATGCTCAATGAGCGTGCCGGCGTTGTGGTGGAGATAGGCAAGCTCAAGAGCCAGACAAGCGCGCCCGTGTATGCGCCCGACAGGGAAAAAGAGGTGCTTGAGAAGGTAGTTAAGGAAAACAAGGGGCCGCTGCCGGACAAATGTATTCAGGCGATATGGCGCGAGCTGATGAGCGGGTCGTTTGTGCTGGAAAGGCCGTTGCGGATAGGATATCTGGGGCCGGGGGGCAGCTTCAGTCATACGGCTGCGATGCTGAAGTTCGGGCAAAGCGCCGACTTCGAGCCGCTTGTGGATATTCGAAGCATATTCGATGAGGTGAGCAAAGGGCATTGCGATTTGGGCGTTGTGCCGGTAGAGAACACCTTAGGCGGCGGCGTGGTAGAGACGCTCGATGCCCTTGTGGATTCGGACGTGAAGGTCTGCTCCGAGATTTTAATGGCGGTCCACCACAACCTGCTTGCGAACTGCAACCTGGATCAGATTGAGAAGATTTACTCGAAGCCGGAGGTCTTTACCCAGTGTCGCAACTGGCTGGCAGCGACGTTCAAAGAGGCGAAGACCGTATCGGAACCATCGACGGCCAAGGCGGCCCAAAAGGCAGCCAAGGAGCCGAGGTCGGCGGCAATCGGCTCGGCAATAGCCGCGGAGCTGTATGGTCTGAAGATTGTCTGCGAGAACATCGAGGACACGCCCAACAACGTTACGCGGTTTTTTGTAGTCGGGCGGGAAGACGCCAAGCCGACGGACGAGGCCAAGACGGCGGCCTTGTTCAGCACGGCCCATAAGGCCGGCGCGCTTGTGGACGTGCTTGAGGTCTTCAAGAAATACGATATTAACCTTACCAATATAGAGTCGCGCCCAAGCAAAAAAAGACAGTGGGAATATTATTTCTTCGTTGATTTTATGGGTCATCGAAGCGACGAAAAGGTCCAGAAGGCCCTCGACGAGGCGCGTAAACATTGTTTGCAGCTTTCGGTATTAGGCAGCTTCCCGAGGGCGACGGAAGTGCTGGGATAGAATCGAGCGTATGTGATTGCATTTGGAGCGAATTTTAGGAGAGTTACGATGAGAAAGCCGTTTATTGCGGGCAACTGGAAGATGAATACGGACATTCACAGCAGCGTTAAGCTGGCCGAGGGTGTTGTTGCGGGCTGCGGCGAGACGGCGGGTCATAAGGTCGATGTCGCTGTATGTCCGCCTTTTGTTTATCTGCAGCAGGTAGGTAAGGCGCTTCATTCATCGCATATTGCTCTGGGCGCTCAGGACATTTACTTCGAGCAGAAGGGCGCGTTTACCGGAGAAATTAGTGCGGCGATGCTGAAGGACACGGGCTGCACTTACGCGATATGCGGACATTCGGAGAGACGGCACGTTATCGGAGAGACCGATGAGCTTATAAACAAGAAGGTCAAGGCGGCCCTGGCGGGCGGGCTTTTGCCGATACTGTGTGTCGGTGAATTGCTGGAGGAGCGCAAGGCAAATAAGACCGCCGAGGTTGTGACTCGGCAAATGAAGGCGGGCCTTGCGGGGCTTAACGAGGAAAAGGTCGTGGCTATGACAATAGCATATGAGCCGGTGTGGGCGATAGGGACGGGATTGACCGCAACATCTGACCAGGCGCAGGAAGTGCACGCGTTGATAAGGGGGCTGTTGACGGATATGTATGGAAAGAAGCTGGCCAGCGAGATTCGGATTCAGTATGGCGGGTCAGTTAAGCCGGACAACGCGGGCGAACTTGTGGGACAGGAGGACGTTGACGGATTGCTGGTCGGCGGGGCAAGCTTGAAGGCGGACGATTTTGTAGCGATTGTAAAAGCGGCGGTCTGAATATAGTTTTTAATTTTGAGTTTTTAGTTTTGAGTTGATAGGGGAACAATTATGGCGTTGAATTCGTTGTTGGCGGCTGGACTGGTAATGAGCGTTATTGCGGTGCTTTTCCTGCTTTGCTCGATAATTCTTACTCTGGTGGTGTTGATTCAGAAGGGTAAAGGCGGCGGGCTTAGCAGCGCATTTGCAGGCGGTATGGCAAGCGGCATACTGGGCAGCAAGACCGGCGACGTTCTGACGTGGATTACGATAGGCGTGGTCGGTTTATTTTTGCTTACGGCGTTGGTGCTGGACAAATGGTGGCGGCCGACAATGAGCGGTCCGGCCGCACAAACACCCGCTCCGATTACGAGCAACGACACCGGTCAGCCAGCCCCAGCCGAGCAGGGACCGGCGGAACAACCGGCCCCGGGCGAATAACGGGCCAGATAATTTACGTTGCCGAAACCAAGGTTTCGGTATGGGTAACGGTAATGGAGGCGATGAGCACGGTAAGGAACTTTTATGATAAATAGTATGACCGGATACGGAAGCGCGGAAAGCCGGCTGAGCGGCGTGACATACGCCGTGGAAATCAGCACGGTGAACAATCGCTACTTCAAGTCGATGTTGCGGCTGCCTGAGACGCTCGGGTTTTTAGAGGGAGACATTGAGAAACAGTTGCGCCGGGAGCTGAGTCGCGGGACGGCCAACTACGTGCTCAGGCAAAAAGGAGCGCCGGTGGAGGCGCTTTTCGAGATAAACGAGAAGGCGCTGGGGACGCTGCTGAAGCGGTTGGGCCGGCTGACGCCGTCAGGCGGGGTGGAGCGAGAGCTTGATTTGGGGGGCTTATTGGGGCTGCCGGGGATTTTGTCGCCTGCGGTGCCGAATGAGAAATTGGCCGGGCGAATCAGGCGAAAGGTTCAGCAGGTTACGCAACAGGCATTGAAACGGCTCAAGGCGATGCGTGCGGCGGAGGGCGCGGCGCTGGCGGCGGACCTGCAGCAGCATTGCAGGGCAATAAGGACCAATCTTGAGCGGGTACGGCTCAAAAGCGCGGCCGGGCCTCAGCAATACGCCGACAAGCTCAAGAAAAGAGTAGATGATCTGCTCGCGGCGGCGAAACTGAAACTCACCGATGAGACGGTGGCGCGAGAAGTCGCGGTTTTTGCCGACAGGGCGGACATATCGGAAGAGATTGCCCGGCTTGATTCACACCTTGTGCAGTTCGAGAAGGCACTCAGGGGTAACCGGCAGGCGGGCCGCAAACTCGATTTCATATGTCAGGAGATGCTAAGAGAAGCCAACACCATCGGCAGCAAAGCCAGCGATGCCGATATCGTGCATTTAGTGGTGGACATCAAATGCCGGATAGACCGAATCAAAGAGCAGGTTCAGAACGTGGAGTAACCTGAGGACAGATGACAGAGGACAAAAGACGGAAGGCAGAAGGGGGAGTGATTGTTGTGATAAGCGGCCCGAGCGGCGTGGGCAAGGGCACGATTTGCCGGGAGGTAGTGAAACGGCTGAATTATGCGTATCTGAATGTTTCGGTTACAACGCGCCCGAAAAGCGACAAAGAAGTCGACGGTGGAGATTACTGGTTTGTCAGCAAAGAGGAGTTTCAAAGAAGGATAGAAAAGGGTATGCTGCTGGAGCACGCGGAGGTTTTCGGCAACTTTTACGGGACGCCGAAGGACAAGGTCGATGAGCAGATTGCCGCGGGCAAGGCCGTGATTCTGGAGATAGACGTCCAGGGCGGCAGGCAGATAAAGGCGATATATTCCGACGCAGTAATGATATTCATACTGGCGCCGACACAAAAAAAGCTTGCCGAGCGGTTGCAGGGCAGGGCAAGGGACGAAGCGGCAGTTCAGGAAAAACGACTTGACCAGGCGGGGGTTGAGATAGCTGCCGGCTGGCAGGATTATCAGAATATGGTCATAAACGATAAACTGCAGGATGCGGTTGACGAGGTAATTAGAATAGTCCAAGCGGCAAGGACGGCAAAGAAAGTTAGTTAGATATTGGAGTGGACGCAATGATAGAAGCATTGAAGAATATCGAGCTTGTGAGAAAGGTTGGCGGGCGGTTCAAGCTGACGGCGCTGATTCAGAAACGGCTGATGGAGATGATGCAGGGGGGCCGGCCCCTGATTGAGGACACCGAGGGCAAGAGCCAGCTTGAGATTGTCATCGAGGAAATCAGGCGGGATAAAATTACAATCGACTACGAGCAAAGCGACATCGACAAGCCCGGCAGTCAATAGGCGGGTGATTATGGCGATACAAAATTCAAAACTCGACGGGCTAAAGGTTGCGCTGGGGGTCGCGGGCGGCATTGCTGCGTATAAGGCGATTGACCTGGCAAGCAAACTGACTGCGGCGGGCGCGCAGGTCAGGACCGTGATTACGGAAAATGCGTTGCGGCTGGTTGGAGCAAAAAGCTTCGAGGCGGTAACGGGCAGCGCGGCCTATACGAGTATGTGGGAAACAGAAGAGGAGTACACAATCGGGCACATCAGCTTGGCGGACTGGGCGGACGTGGTCGTTGTTGCGCCTGCGACGGCAAACATCATCGGGAAAACGGCCAACGGCATCTGCGATGATTTGCTCAGCACGGTGTTGTGTGCCTGCTGGGAAAAGCCGACGGTTTTTGCGCCCGCGATGAACGAGAAGATGTGGACCAATCCGGCGGTGCAGGAGAATATAAAGCTTGTGAAGCGGATTGGCGTGGAGCTTGTGGGGCCGGCGAGGGGTCGGCTTGCCTGCGGCACGGAGGGTATAGGCAGGATGGCTGAACCGCAGCAAATTTTGGAGGTGGTTTCCAAAATCGCATCGGGATTAAAACGTAAGAGCAAATAAACTCCGACATAAAATGCACTCTTCAAAATCAGGCCGCCGACTAAATTTCTTAATAACAGCCGGAGGAACACGGGAATACATAGACCCGGTGCGGTTTATTTCGAATGCAAGCAGCGGAAGGATGGGTTATGAGCTTGCGCGGGCGGTGGCTGCGGCGGGCCACAACGTGACACTGATAACGACCGTAGAAAAATCAAAAATCAAAAATCAAAAATCAAAGTTGAGAACGGTCGAGGTTGAAACCGCAGGCGAAATGTTCGAGGACGTAAAAAAGCATTTTCCAGGATGTGACTGTCTGATTATGGCAGGTGCGGTTTCGGATTACACGCCTGTTAGAAAATCAAAAGTAAAGATTAAGAAATCAAAAAATGATTTGGTAATAAGATTAAAACCGACAATTGATATTCTCAACTGGGCGGTAAAAAACAGAAAGAAGAAGCAGGTTGTAATCGGTTTTGCGCTTGAGGACAAAAACGTGCGGTCAAACGCCGAGCGGAAAATGCGTCAGAAAAATCTGGATATGATTGTCGCTAATACGCCGGCCGCCATTGGCGCCGAACGAGCTGAGGTTTTAGTAAAAACGGCCGGCAAAGATTGGATTAAGATTGCGCGGGCTCCGAAACGAGTGGTCGCCCGCAGGTTAATAGCGATGATTCAATCTTTAATGCCTAAATCATCTTTGGTCAATAGCGACTCGAATTTGTAGCCGGCGGCTGTTATGTTCTCGCCGGCGCCCTGTTTGCGGTCAATTGTCGCGACGATTTTTTTGACCTTTGCCCCCGCCTCGGTAATAACCTTTGCGGCCTCGAGCACTTGGCCTCCCGTTGTGGCGATATCCTCGACTAATAAAACAACGTCGCCTTTATTTAACTTGCCCTCGATTAGTTTTCCTGTGCCGTAGCCCTTTTTGCTGTTTCGGATGATGACCCAGTTTTTGCCCGTTTCCATTGCTGTGGCCGCCGCGAGTGCAACGCCGCCAAGCTCAGCTCCCGCGATTAGCGTGACGTCGTCGGTTACGTGTTTGGCGAATTCTTTGCCTAACTCTTTGAGTATATCCGGGCAGGTCTCGAAGAGATATTTATCGAGATAGTATTTGCTTCGTTTTCCGCTTCTCAAGATAAAATCGCCTTCGAGATACGCGGTTTCCTTTATGCGTTTGATAAGGTCGTCTCTTGTCACCTTGCGGTTCCTTTATACGTGGAGTTCGACTTTTCGGTTAAGCTGGGTTCGGTATTTTCGGATGAGCGGCGCCACGGTTTCTTTTATGAATTTATCGACCTGGTGGGGGGCGAGGCCGACGTAATCCTTCGGGCTGAGGACCTTTTCAAAATCTACTTTTGCGAATGCGGGGTCGGCTTTCAGCCGGTCGATGAGGTCGTTGGGTTTGCCTAATTGTTTTACCTGTGCCGCGGCTTCGTGGGAGCGTTGTCTTATTTTTTCATGGATTTGCTGTCTGTGGCCGCCAGCTTTGACTGCCGCCATAAGGATATTTTCAGTTGCCATAAAGGGAAGTTCAGCCGAGACGTGCGATGCGATTACCCTCGGGTAAACGACAAGGCCATCGAGGACATTGGTCAGTATTTCGAGGATGCCATCGACTGCCAGGAACGCTTCCGGGATAACGATTCTTCGGTTAGCGGAATCGTCCAAGGTTCTTTCGAGCCATTGCTGCGAGGCGGTCATAGCGGGACTCGTGGCAAGCGAGAGGACGAATCTTGATAGTGCTGTGACCCTTTCGCATCGCATTGGGTTTCGCTTGTAAGCCATAGCGGAGGAACCCACCTGAGATTTTTCAAACGGCTCTTCGATTTCCTTGAGATTCGCCAGCAGTCGCAGGTCGGTGCAGAGTTTCTGGGCGGACTGGGCGGTTGAGGCAAGTGTGTTTATGACCAGCGTGTCGATTTTTCGCTGATATGTCTGGCCCGTAACGGCACAGGTATTTTTGAAGCCAAAGGCCGAGGCGACCATTTTGTCTAACCGCTCGACTTTGCTGTGGTTGCCATCGAATAAAGCGAGAAACGACGCCTGTGTGCCGGTGGTACCTTTGATGCCCCTGAACGGTAAAGTGTCTAATCGGTGTTCGACTTCTTTTAAGTCCAGTGCAAATTCGTAGCACCAAAGCGTCGCGCGTTTGCCGACGGTGGTAAGCTGGGCGGGCTGATAATGAGTAAAACCAAGCGTCGGCAGAGATTTATATTTTTTAGCAAAGCGTGCGAGCAGGTTGATTACGGCGGCGACTTTTACCGCGGTGATTTGCAGGCCATCTCGAATGATAATCAAGTCGGCGTTGTCGGCGATGTCGCAGCTTGTCGCGCCTAAGTGAATTATTGGCGCCGCCTTCGGAGCTACTTCGGCGAAGGTGTGAATATGGGCCATAACGTCGTGGCGGACCTTCTTTTCGTAATTGGCTGCTTTCTTGAAATTGATGTCGTCGAGGTGCCGGGCCATTTCGCTGATTTGTGCCTGACTGATTTTAAGTCCGAGTTTCCTTTGTGCCTTTGCAAGTTCGAGCCATATTCTTCGCCAGGTGCTGAATTTCTTTTGCGGGCCAAACAATTCAGCCACTTCTTTCGACGCGTTTCTTTCCACCAGCGGACTTGTGTAGATATTTTTGTCGTCGGGCATTTGTTATCCTTTCCGGCTACGGCTCGGCCTTCGCCGAGACGAGTTCGTTATTTGAGTTTGGTTTCACGCTTCATAAGCAGCATTTCGATTTCGGTGCTATCTGTTTCGGATAGCATCCAGTCGGCGGCGGGGGCGGTCTCGGCGATTTGGGAGGGTTTTCGGGCGCCGACTATTGCGGCGGTAACTTCGGGCCTGCGTAGACAAAAGGCGATTGCGAGCTGGGCGAGGGTTCTTTTGTTTCTCTCGGCGAGCGGTCTTAGTTTATCTACAAGTGCAAGCGTCGCGGAAAATTCTGGTTCTTGGTAGTCGCTGCTTTTCAATCGGTGGTCATCCGGGGCGAGAGTCGTGAGATATTTTTTGCTGAATTTGCCCGTGAGCAGGCCTCTTTGCATAGGGCTATAGGCAACTACGCCGATATTGTTTTTTGCGCAGTAGGGGAGCAATTCTTTTTCGGTGTTTCGGCGAATCATACTGTATGGCGGCTGAAGGGACGTTACCGGTGCGATTTTGCAGATGCGGTCGAGCTGTTCCGTATTGAAATTGCACACGCCGATGTATCTGACCTTGCCCTGTTTTTGGAGGCGGGCCATTTCTTCCCAGCCCTCTTCGATATCTCTTTGGGGGTCCGGCCAGTGCATCTGGTAAAGGTCGATAGCATCTAGCCTTAGCCGTTTCAAACTATCCTCACATTCCCGGCGGATGCTTTCCGCCTTCAGGCAGCTGATTGTTTCCCTTTTTTCGTTCCAAAGCAAACTGCATTTTGTAGCGATGATGGGTTTTGTTTTTGTTTGTTTGAGCGCCCTGCCGACGATTTCTTCAGAGTGTCCACAGCCATATATGGCTGCGGTATCAATCCAGTTGATGCCGACGTCGATGGCTTTGAGGATTGTGGCGACTGATTCGTTATCATCCTGCGGCCCCCAGCCGAATTGCCATGGCCCGCCGATGGCCCAGGTTCCCAGGCCTACGGCGGTCAGGTTCAGGTCGCTATTGCCCAGTTTTCTTGTGCGCATAGTTTTGCCTCCTATCCGGCTTCGCTCCGCTTCGCCGTGATAGAACGAGCTAATCAGGGCGTAGCCGTCAGGCGAAGCCCGAACGCAGGTAATAGGATATTCTCGAAGGCCTTATTTATCAACATTATTGGCAAGTTTTTCAACTGCACCTTGAGCATCTACGGTCTTGCGGGTAATATCACGGTTGCCTGTATATGTACTGATTGAGAGGATATAAGATGAGCGGAAAGGCGATTTTGTTACTTGTTATAGCGTACGCGGCGGCGGCCAATGGACAGTCACAAAATGTAACGGCAATTACTGACGGCTGGAAGTTCAATAAAGCGGACGCCAACGGCGCAGAGGCGTCAGGCTTTGACGATTCGAGCTGGACGGAAGTGTCTTTGCCGCATACCTGGAACGACAAAGACACGCTCAGGGGCGGCAACTATTACCGAGGCCCCGGCTGGTATCGCTTAAAATTGGACATACCGGCATCGGCAAAAGAAAAACGCGTTTTTGTTCATTTCGAGGCGGCCAGTATCGTCGCGGACGTGTATTTCAACGGCGTGCATTTAGGTCAGCACCGCGGCGCGTTTACGGCGTTCTGCTATGAGCTTACGCCCCATATTCGATGGGATGGCGATAATGTTCTGGCTGTCCGCGTTGACAATTCGTCGTTCAAGGATGTTCCGCCGATAAGCGGCGACTTCAATATATTCGGCGGAATTTACCGGCCCGTGTGGTTAGTCATCAAAAATCCCGTCTGTATCACGCCGCTCGATTACGCCTCGCCGGGCATATATCTTAAGCAGACCAAAGTCAGCAAAGAAGAGGTTGACGTTCTGGCGAAGGTCTCGAACGGCCTCGACGAGCGTGCGACCGTTCAATCGAGGCCAATGGTCGATTTAATCACACAATCGCAGGGACAGCTATTTTCCCCTTTGCAAATGGAGTAAAAAATGTTATACTGTCGATGTTACCATAGGTTTTAATGTCTATTAAAGGTGTAGAAAAGTGGCAGGGATACTTCGTTCTCAATTCGTGTTTTATGTAGCAATTATAGCCGTCGTGGCGCTCTTTGGAGCTTCAGACAGCTATGCAGCACTCGGCGATGTTACCGACGTCACACAAAATGGAGATATTCTTACGATATCAATCGGCTCGGACAAACTCGTGGTGCAGGTGTGCAAACACAATATATTGAATGTAGATTATCAGCCCGCAGGGCTGCTCAGTCCGGATACGCTTATTGTCGGAAATACCACCTGGCAGCCCGTTGGAGCATCCATCGAGACGACAACAAATCCAATGGTTATTAGTACGAATAAAATGGTCGTAAAGATAAACAAAACGCCATGCAGAATATCAGTGTACGACCTTCAAAACAATCTGTTGATTAAGGAACAAGACGCAGAAGGCGTGTATAATGACGGACTAAAATTAAGTCATAACTCCGGAGATAATTTTTACGGCATAGGTGGATATGATGCGTGGGAAAATTCCTCTGCCGGAATACTGCGAAACAGCGGCGGCAGCGTTCACGCAGGAGAACAAGGTGATTGCGGCGCACCGATGGTATGGAGTAATAAGGGCTACAGTGTGCTGATAGATTCCGATGGTGGAAATTTTAGTATTACAAGCACAGAGCTCAACTTCAGTAGCTGTTCAAAAACAAATGTAAAATACTATGTTGTTGTGGGCGGGCCCACGGAAATACTGAGCGGTATCGCTGAAATCAGCGATAGACCGCCAATGTTACCAAAATGGGCTATGGGCTTTACGAATAGTGAATGGGGAATAGACCGGAGCGAGCTAATCGAGATTGTAGACACTTACCGTGCCAAGAGTATACCTATCGATAATTTCACTCTGGATTTTGACTGGAAGGCCTGGGGAGAAGATGACTACGGCGAATGGAGATGGAACACATCAAAATTTCCCGATGGCCCTTCGGGTAACCTGAAAACGTTGATGGATTCAAAGGGAATCAAGCTGACCGGAATAATGAAGCCGAGAATACATGTCGATACCGTACAGGGAACATACGCAACCGATCACGGTTACTGGATACCGGGACAGAGTCCATATATCGACTATTTTTCAGGTGAATTAGTAAATGATTTGAACTTTGCCACCGAGGGCTGCAGAACCTGGTTCTTCGACCATGCAAAAGACGCCTTCAATACAGGAATAATCGGCTGGTGGAATGATGAGGCGGACCGTTCCGGTTTCGGTAACTTTGGCTTTCTGAATATGCAGAGAGGTTTGTATGAGGGACAGAGGGGATATTCCGATAGGAGAGTGTGGTCAATAAACAGAAACTTTTACCTCGGCTGCCAGCGATATGCCTACGCAATGTGGTCCGGAGATATTAGTACAGGCTTTACGAACATGGCAAACCAACGGGAACGAATGCTCTCTGCAATCAATCTCGGCCAATTCAAGTGGGGAATGGACACTGGGGGATTTAACGGAACTCCAAACAGTGAGAACTACGCCAGATGGATGCAGTTCAGTGCGTTTGTACCTATATTCAGGGTGCATGCTTCCAACAATCAACAGCGTCAGCCGTGGGTATACGGAGCGCAGGCAGAAGCTCTCTCCAAAGCGGTTGCGCAACTTAGATATACGTTGATACCATATATCTATTCTTACGAACGAATGGCCTATGAGACAGGGATTGGTCTTGTCAGACCATTAGTGCTTCATTATCCGGACGACAGTGCCGTTGCCAACAAGGTCGATGAATGGATGTTCGGGGACTATCTGCTTGTGGCCCCTGTAGTAGGCCAGGGCCAGACGTCAAAAAGTATCTATTTGCCCGCAGGAACATGGATAGACTATTTCAAGGGTGGTTTATATGACGGTGGCCAGACTATAAACTACCCTGTCAATGCAGTTACCTGGGAGGATGTGCCGCTATTTATAAAAAAGGGTGCGATAATTCCAACCCAGCAGTTTATGAACTATGTGGGTGAAACGGCGGTAACAACAATCTCGCTTGTGGTG
Organism: Planctomycetota bacterium; assembly: GCA_043811995.1. GTDB lineage: Bacteria > Planctomycetota > Phycisphaerae > Sedimentisphaerales > Anaerobacaceae > Fen-1362. Next base: position 2,873 of record JBDRMP010000074.1, on the reverse strand, counting down.
TTTCCGGATACTGTCGCGACAGATTTCATATATTATGATGACGACGGCGTAACATACGATTATGAAAACGGCGTATATTTTAAACAAAAGATAACAGCACAGGATGACGGCAGCTCTTCAATTGTTACCATTGGTGCAAAAGAAGGGACTTATACCGCTGCGCTACAATACTACCTGTGTAAGATATATGGCAGGGGAGGTACGGGTCTTGATAGTGTGACCTGTAACGGTTCTGCGCTTAGCTGGTATAGCAGTCTTGAAGACCTTCAGAATGCTGCCGGCGAGGGATATGCAACCTCGACGGAAATGTATGGGCTGGTCACATATGTAAAGGTGTTCGCAGGGGAACAGAAAAGTATCGAGGTATCCGGCGGCCATGATACCGAGGCGCCCAGCGCACCGCAGAACTTGACGGTGACGGATGTGACAGGGTCTTCGGTTTCGTTATCCTGGGATAGCTCGACAGACAACGTCGGCGTCGCAGGATATAAGCTCTACCGCAACGGTATACAGATAGGCACCAGCATCGGCACAACATATACGAATACAGGCCTAAGACCATCCACTACGTATACCTATACGGTCAGCGCCTATGACGCCTGGGGCAATGACTCTGCCCAGAGCGATGCGGTGCAGATTACCACTGCTGAAGTTGACCACGGTTTATTGGGCGAATACTACGACAATATGAACTTAACGAACCGCAAGGTTGTCCGGGTTGATGCGACTGTTGACTTTGATTGGGGCTCCGGCTCACCCGACCCGCTTATCGGTGTCGACACCTTTTCCGTGCGCTGGACCGGAAAGGTTCAGCCGCTGTACTCTGAGACCTATACCTTTTACACCAATACCGACGATGGTGTACGGCTTTGGGTCAATGGCCAATCTCTCATCAATCAGTGGGTTGACCAAGCTGTGACGGAACATAGCGGAACGATACCACTTACCGCTGGGCAGTGGTATGACATCAAGATGGAGTACTACGAGAATGGCGGCGACGCGGCAGCTCAACTGAGTTGGTCCAGCCCCAGCCAGGCCAAGCAGATCATTGCCCAAAGTCAATTGTTAGCAGCCGCTGTTCCACCGAAGCCAGACATCAACGGCGACGGTTATGTGGACGAACTCGACTTAGCTATTATGGCTGCTAATTGGCTCAAGGCCGTTCCTGCTGGCAGCTCCGGCGATATCAGTTACGACGGAGTTGTGGACCTGCTCGACTTCGCTCTGCTTGCACAGGATTGGTATGTAAGAACTGGCGTGTATGCAAGCGCATATTACGCCGTTTATGTGCCGGGTAACTGCTCAGAGCTGGATAGCTGGTACCCTGCCGGGGCGAATAATGCGATGACACTGATTGCTGACTATACATGGCGGCTGGAAGTTTCGTTTGCCGACGCTGAATCCATTGAATATAAGTTCGCAATGGATGGTTCCTGGGAAATAAACAGGGGCTTAGGAAGCACTTCCGGCCACGATTTACCGCAATCAAATTCAGACCTTACACAAGGTGGTCCAAATATTCCTGCAAATGTTGATGGCACTGTTGTTTTTGAGTACTATGAGGATACCGAGACTGGTAAATTGTATTAAGAGCTTCTAAGGTTTAGAGTCTATCCGAATAACCCCTGAACGTCCGATATATTCAAAGGCAACGATGCCTTTTATTTTTACAAGGCCAAGTGGACCACCCCGGCTTCGTCTAAGGGCTTCGCCGTGGCAAGCGAGCCGCTTGTTTATATTACCAGCCGTCGCCACGTCGAGCGCGATGACCCCAATACGCCTGTGAAGGTTTATTCGAACTGCGGCACGGTGGAGTTGTTGGTCAACGGGCAAACTATGGGCAGCGTTACAGGAAAGGGCTGTATATTCAAATGGCCCGAAGTCCGGCTTAAGGAAGGTTTGAACAGGATTGAGGCAATCGCAACCCCTTCGGACTCGCTCAGGGCGGGCCGCGACGGAAAAACTTACACCGAACGCTGCGAATGGAATCTGTCGAAAGGTCAAAATAGGTGACTGTCCCCGCCCCCCTAACTTGCCGATAGAGGGGAAAGCAGTTTTTCAGAATCAGGCAAAACCGTTCTGAAAGGTTGCGAAGAATCTGTTATTTTGCAGTTTTTTTTCAATTGTTTCGTATCTTTGTGAAGGTTCATTGTTGTTTGATAATGCCAGTAATTGTTTTAAAGATGGTTTTTCTTGTTTTTGGTATTTGCCTTTAGTTATCTCGTCTAGCATATCTTCTGATATAGTATTGTTATTCTGTAAAACCCTGCATACTATACTTTGGTTTGTTTGCCCTTTATAGTCAAGCAGTTGTCTTGCTGTTTCATCAAGTCTTTCCCTATATTCTTTTGGTATAAATTGAATTGCTTTTGCAATTGTGTTTGGGTCAAGTAAGTATTGTTCGGCGAATAACATCAAGTCTATTTCATTCACTTCTCCGTTTCTGTCTAAGTCTGCTCCTTTGTGCCAATTATTAGTTTGATTAGCGTCAGTTCTTTGCCAATATGCTGCAAAAACTGCGAAATCTAACCAATTTACAATACCAGACCTATCCAAATCTGCAATAAGACTATCGAAACATAATAAATAACTATCAAAGACCTGCTCTGAAGCAACCGTCTGTCCGCTGTAATAGGTAGGTAAAATTACTTCTCCATTATTATTAAGGATAGCATAGTCTATATCTACATAGAAAGAAAATGAGCATAGATTATTGGGATCTTCCCTCCATAAGATTAAGCAACATTTTTTCTGTAAATTCTTTTTTCTTTTGAATCAGTAGATTCGTCTTCGTTCTCCATTTCCACATTCATATCCAAATATCTTTTGCCGGCAATCCAATCCTCGCTAATCTCCATCTCTATCGCACTGAC
>JBDRMP010000073.1:0-22922 GCA_043811995.1 Planctomycetota bacterium | reverse complement strand
AGCTGGACGGACTTTGCCGAGCAAATGTGGGACACCTACCGCGCCGGCTACGGCTGCGTCTGGACACGCGATAACCAGGATGACCGCTATTCCAACGGCCATCGGATTAACTGTGAAACCGCTAATCACGCCCCTGTTCTTCAGAGTATCGGCGATAAGCAGGCAAATGTGAACGCCGCCTTGGCTTTTACGATAACCGCCAATGATGCCGACGGGGATAATCTCAGCTACTCTGCGACAAACCTGCCCAGCGGCGCCACGTTCGCCAACCGGGTATTTACTTGGACGCCAAACTCTAACCAGTCCGGTTCATATCAGGTCACGTTCACCGTAACTGACGGCCAGGCAAGCGATTCTGAGGCCGTCATCATTACCGTCGGCAACATCAATAATCCGCCTGTCCTTGCTGACATCGGAAACAAATCGGTCAGTGAAAACCAGCTGCTGTCCTTCACCGTAAGCGCTACCGACCCCGACGGCAACGCTTTGACCTATTCAGCCCAGAACCTTCCGGCCGGAGCGGCTTTTGCCAGCAGAACGTTTACCTGGACGCCAAGTTATAACCAGGCAGAGACTCATCAGGTCACGTTCACCGTAAGTAACGGCCAGGCCAGCGATTCCGAGACCATTACCATAACCATCAGCAATGTCAACCGCCCGCCAGTCCTTGCATCAATAGGCAGTAAAACTACTAACGTAAATGCACTGTTATCCTTCACGGTAAGCGCTACCGACCCCGACGGCGACACGATAACCTATTCCGCCCAGAACCTGCCGAGCGGCGCTACGTTCGCCAACCGGGTATTCACTTGGACGCCAAACTCTAACCAGTCAGGTTCATATCAGGTGACATTCACTGTCAGTGACGGGGCGCTTCAGGATTCCGAAACTGTGACTATAACGGTCCTGGCCGCCGATACCACTGCGCCAAAGACGAGCAATCTCTCGCCTGCCGCCGACTCCATCCAAGTGCCTCCAAACACGCTCATCGTCCTGGATATCACTGATACCGGCGAAGGCGTTGATGCAGGTTCAGTATCGATAACACTCAATGGCAGCGTAATATATACCGGTGATACAACCAGCTATAACAGCTCATCCGGCCGCTGCTCCAGAACCGGCTTACCCACCGATTACAGTTATATCTATCAGCCAAACACCGCCTTCGACTACGACCAAACAATAAGCGTCGCGGCCAACGCTTCGGACCTCGCAGACAACGTAATGAGCCCGTACTCATACTCTTTCCAGACCGAAATGCGCTCATTCAGCAAAAACAAGCTCGTCAACTCCGACACAGCAAACACAACAAGAGCAAGACCAAGGACCGTTCGTGACAGTTCGGGCAATATATACGCCGTATGGCATTCAGGAAACGCGGGCGAAAGAGATATCTATCTTGGCAAACTGCCCATTGGTCAAAACAACTTCTCCAGTACAATTCGGATAACCACAAACTCGTTTGACCAGTGTAATCCCGCTATTGCCATCGATACAGCCAATAAATTGTATCTCGTGTGGCAGGATAACCGCGGCGGAAATTGGGACATTTACGGCTCGACATCTTCAGACGGCATCAACTGGCCAACCGAGAGAAAAGTATCGGACTCAAACAACAACGAAATCAATCCAGCCATAATTATCGATAAATCCTCCCCGCCAAAGGCATATGTCGCCTGGCAGGACGACCGGGCCGGCAACCAGGAAATCTTCATATCCAGCTCAAGCGACAGTTTTGCAACAAACGCTGTAACACGAGTAACCACCAATACTGCCGACCAGACCGAGCCGGCCCTGACGGCAACAGCCGCCAACGTCGTCTATGTGCTGTGGACAGACCTGCGAAACGGCTCCGCCGACATCTATGCAGCGGCTTCCAACAGCGGGCCCTGGTCAAATGTTCCCGTAGTCACGAAATCGGGCAATCAGACAAATCCCGCCATTGCCGCCGAATCAACCGGCTCAATCGTTCACTTGCTCTGGGATGATGATTCTTCAGGAAACCGCGATATATTCTACGCCAGCTCAAACGGCCTGACGGGCACAACGCTGACCGGAACCAACATTATTGACGATGCATCAAGCAAAGACCAGATTGAACCGGCAATTGCCGTAAGCGGCACCGGCTCGACGCTGAAGGTTTTCACCTGCTGGCAGGACAAGCGAAACATCTCCGGGGCATCAGGAGATACCGACTTATACTTTGTCCAGACCAACTCCGGCAGCGGAACCAATATCTTCGTAGGCGACGACTCAGCAAACAGCAATCAGAACAGCCCTGCTATAGCGGTAGATACATACGGTTATCCATACATCATCTGGGTCGATGGCAGGAATTCTCGCACCGACATCTACTACACAGCGAGCACCTTCGTTTCATCCACCGCGCTCGCCAGTGCCAATATTACCCCATCAACCGGCTCAACAACTATCGGAACCAACCCAGTTGCTATAACAAATATCGACGATGTTTCAATCGTCATTCCGGATGGAGCCGTTGTTTACGATGCCAGCATAAGCATCTCAAAGGTAAACAATTCTTCAAATCTGTCGCTGGAAATGCTCAGTTCGCTCTATGAATTCAGCCCCAGCGGTCTCTACTTTGACCAGCCGGTCTCTGTCACAATTCCTTATGTTATCCCCGCCTCAGGTAAACACGCTTCGGCCTACTGGTATAACAAGTTAACAAGACAACTCAGCAAGCAGGGCATCACCGACATTCAGACTTTGACCATATCACCCACGATGGGCGCGCTGCAATTCAAAACAACCCACTTCACTCAGTTCGTAGTCGTTGAGTCCGCAGCCGACGGCAGTAGCAGTGGTGGTAGCGGAGGCGGCTGCTCATACGCCGTGGTCCAGGCAAATCCAGCCGAGTTTTTCCTTCCCTATGCCGGCCTCGGTGTTGTGATGGTCGCGATAAAACGCCACGACGTTAAAAAATACCACAGGCACAATCGCAGCCAATGACCGCCAAGCGGACGTTCTTAAATCAATTTCCCCTCGCGACCGCCCTATAAAAAAGCGTTTTTCAGTAACGCAACCGCACTGCTGGTCTCACAAATGGCCTGCAATAATCGCCGGTTAAGCACGGCAGGCGACTGGTCGATAAATTTGACGTGTGGTGGTATGTCCAAATGAAAAAAGTAAAGGAAAATTACGTTCGTAAGGCCTTGTTTTTCTGCAAGTTAGCTCTTACGCTGCTATTATTGTTTATGCTGGCCCGTATGTTTCTCATTCTGGGCGGCAATAGCGTAGTATTTACGCCTGCCTCGGTGTCCGCCGCCGAAAATATCACGGACGCGATTGAAACGGAATCCTCTTGCAATTTACAGGATTATACAGCCATAATATCTCACAACATCTTCGGCATCTCCGACACCGCGAACGATGCGGCTAATAACGGCTATCGTGAAACCGCAGGTCCGCTCGACGAACAACTCGGCATCGCACTGCTCGGCACTCTGGCCGGCAGCCCGACCATCTCAAGGGCCATTATCAAAGATCTCAAAACCAACAGCATCGGACTTTACAAAATAGGCGACACCGTAGCCACCGCTACGATTGAAAATGTCGAAAAAGAGTGTATCGTCCTCTCCGACCACGGCTTAAGAAAGACGCTCTGCCTCGGCATAGAAACGCAAAATACCGGCCTCCAGGGCGGTCGGGTTTCCGCCGGATTACCGACAAAGCAGGAAATGACAGAAAACCAGCCGGGCCCCGTCGCATTGCGGGCCGCTGCGAACCAAGCGTCTGACTCAGTTATCGAATCTATTCTGACTGATGTTGTGATTGAGCCGCACAGGGTGAATGATGAGGTCGATGGGCTGAAAATATCCGGTCTTGATAACGTGCCTGCGGCAAAAGCGCTCGGCCTTCAGGACGGAGACATCATACAGGTGGTCAACGGCCAAAACGTAACGAGCAAACAACAGGCCTTCCAAATTCTTAAAAAGGCCGGGGCTCAGGACTCAATCGATATCGAGCTTTTAAGAAACAACAAAATCAAAACACTTTTTTTCCCGCTGACTGACATGCGGCAACGTTAAGGATTGCATTAAGACAATGAGGTCACATAGCTTAAAATTGAAACCGTTCAAAAATCTGACCGCCCCGGATATCGGTCGGCTGATATGCTGCCTCGTCGTGGTCTGCCTGTCCCTGCAGTCACCAGTTCCGGCAGCAGCACAGACAACGCAGCCCTATGACGCGAATGTTCTGACCGATGAGTCATCTTACTCAACGGTTCGTTTGCCGGTGCTCGACCAGCCGGGTATGTCCGATGAGCTTATAACGCTAAACTTTGAGCAGACCGATATTCGCACCGTCCTTAAAACCATCGGTGACATTACAGGCGTCAATTTCGTCATCGACGACTCCGTCCAGGGAACTGTCACGGTCCTGTCTCCGACAAAAATCCGTCTCGCCGATGTTTACGAGGTCCTCGAATCGATTCTCGAGGTGAAGGGCTACGCTGCTATTCCCTCCGGTAACTTCGTAAAAATCGTCCCGAGGGCCGAAGCAGTCAAACGCAATCTCGAGGTCAGAATCGGCTCCGACCCGGCGGGAATACCGGAAAACGACCAGTTAGTCACACAGATAATCCCGCTCAAATTCGCCGACGCCTCGGAGGTCAGCCAAATTATCAAGCCGCTGCTCAGGAGCGACGGCAATCTGTCCACCTACCCGCGAACCAATTCGGTCATCGTTACAGATACCTCCGCCAATATCAATCACATCGCGCGGATTATCCAGAAGCTCGACGTGGCCGGCTCACAGGAGCACGTTACGGTAATCCAGCTCAAATATGCCTCTGCTCAGGTCATAAGCGAGCAGATAATCCGCATAATAGATAAAACCAAAACCGCGTCCGCACAGGCCGCTTCCAGACAGCCGGGACAAATCGAACCTTCAGTAAAAATCCTGCCCGACGCCCGGACCAATTCTCTGGTGGTCGTCGCCAACGCCCAGGAAACTCGAACCATCCAAGAGCTTGTCACGCAGCTCGACGTCCAGCAGCCCAGCAATACCGGCAACGTCCACGTCGTGTATCTCAAGAACGCAACCGCGAAAGAAACCGCGGAGTCGCTAAAAGCGGCGCTGGCCAACCTGCGAATCACCGGCACCATCGAGCCAACACAAAATATCCAGGTAACAGCCGACGAAGGAACAAACGCACTCGTTATCACTGCCTCGCCGCAGGACTTCGAGGTCATTTCTCAAATCGTCGAAAAACTCGACATTGTCCGCGAGCAGGTGCTCGTCGAGATGGTCATAATGGAGGCCAGCGAGGACAGCTTGCGCGAGATTGGGATTGACTGGTCCACGCTCGATAAGGCGGTAGCCGACAGCGTCCGGGGATTCGGAGTAACCAACTTCGGGCCTCGCGTCGATTTCGTCAGCGGTGATTTCGAGGGGCTTAGCGTCGGGGCCTGGAAGGCGACCAGCTCAGGCACCGGCATCTTGGCCATCATTAACGCCCTCGAAAAAGAGTCCGGCGTCAACATACTTTCCACGCCCCGGATAACAACCTCCAATCACCACAAAGCAAAAATAATCGTCGGCGAAAATATACCATACGTCACGCAGTCGAGAATCACCGAGACCACTGATTTAATCACGCCCACGGTTATAAAATCCTTTGACTACAAGGACGTTGGAATCACTATGGAGATAACGCCGCACATCAGCCAGGGCGGACTGGTCCGGCTGGAAATCAATAGCGAATTCACAAAGCTTATTGAAGATGTAACCGCACTGACAACCGACACGCCCACTACCGCCAAACGAGAGGCGCAAACGGTCGTCTCGATGAAAAGCGGCGCCACCGTCGTCATTGGCGGGTTGATTCGTGACGACAAGGTTGTCGTCGAAAAGAAAATACCGCTGTTAGGCGACATCCCATTACTTGGCAATCTCTTCAAATACAAGAAGGACCGGGTGCAGAAAACAAATCTGCTGATTTTCATTACGCCGCACGTCCTCACGACACAGGAAGACCTGCAGCGCATTACAGAAGAGCAAAGAGAAGAAATCTCACCAGCACTCAAAAACCCGAAGGGCAAATCCGCCAACCCGGCGGACAAGCCCGCCAAAAAGGGCAAATGAGCAATACGGGAGACAAACAGTGCAGACCGCAACGGAGACACAACTGGTTCAGCCGATTCAAAGCCGGCTTTTAGATAAAATACTGCCCGAGCATTTGAAGCCGGAAATGGTAAGGGCGCTGCCGCTTGAGTTTTTGAAAAAGCAGTGCGCGATACCTATTCTGCTCGAAGACGGGCAAGTGGCCGTGGCCGTCGCCGACGCATTGAACGTCGAGGCCTACGACACGATAGTGAACGCCCTCGGAAGGCCGTGTGAGCGGGTCATCTGTCCCGCCGCCGAAATCGAGCACGCAATCAGCCGGTGCTACTATCAGGGTGCTCCCACTGCAACCGAGGAAACACACGCCCACGATACTAACTCCGAAACAACCGGCGCCTCCGCCCAGACGCACGCTGAAGACCTTCTCAGCATCGCCACCAAGGCCCCGGTCGTCAAGCTCGTAAACAAGATACTCTTCCAGGCGGCGCACAGCCGGGCAAGCGATATTCATATCGAACCATACGAAAATGAAACACGCATTCGTTTCCGCATTGACGGTGCCTTGCGTGATATCGCGGCCGTGCCGCGGCAGCATAACGCCGCTTTGGTCTCACGGCTGAAGATTATGGCCAATCTCAACATCGCCGAGCGACGCCTGCCTCAGGACGGGCAAAGCCGAATCAAAATAGGCCAAAACCTTATGGATATCAGGGTCTCCGTCATCCCGACGCTGTGCGGCGAGCGCGTTATGCTGCGCCTTTTGGATAAAAGCAGCCGCAAGCTAACGCTCAATGAGGTCGGTTTCTCACCAAATGACCTCAAACGATTCAGGCAGCTCGCTTTGCTGCCTCACGGCATAATTCTCCTTACAGGCCCCACAGGCAGCGGCAAAACCACCACGCTCTACGCCGCACTTAACGAGCTTAATAGTGAACAACGGAATATCCTAACCGTCGAGGACCCAATCGAGTATCAGATTCCCGGCGTCGGCCAAATGCAGGTCAAACCCAAAATCAATCTCACTTTCGCCAACTGCCTGCGACATATCCTCAGGCAGGACCCCAACGTGATTATGATTGGCGAAATACGCGACACCGAGACCGCCGAAATCACCATACAGGCATCGCTGACGGGCCACTTAGTCCTCAGCACGCTGCATACAAACGATTCTGCCTCGGCGATGACGCGCCTCGTTGATATGGGAATTGAGCCGTATTTGATTTCCTCGGCTGTCGTGGCCGTGGTTGCGCAGCGACTCGTGCGGCTGATTTGCCCCGAATGTAAACAGGCAGCAGGGAATATCGACCAAAACGCCGGTCTCGCTAACGAAAACGATAATCGACTGCTGGCGGGCGCTCAACTGTTCAAAGGCGCCGGCTGCGAACACTGTCTGAAAACCGGCTACTTCGGGCGAACAGGTATTTTCGAACTACTGGTTGTTGACGACGAAATCAGGGACCTTGTTACGGCCCGAAACAGCACGCACATCATCAAACAAACCGCCGTCAAAAAAGGTTTGACGACCCTTCGCCAGGACGGGCTTTGCAAGGTTGCGGCTGGATTGACCACCCTCGAAGAGGTGTGCAGAGTTACAACTGAAACAATGCAAATGGAATAAAGGCGACAATAAGTGATGCAGCTTGAATACAATGTGCTGGATATAACAGAACCGACCGAAACCGGGACGACTGAAAAAGTTGACCGTGTACCGGCCCTACAGGACGATACAGGCGGTGTGTTCTCGCGTGTCCGGACGATGGACCTCGCCCGACTGGTTCGCCAGCTTGCGATGCTTCTGCGCTCGGGGATGCCGCTGGTGCACGCCCTTTCGGCGATTGCCGAGCAATTAGAAGGAACGCCGGAATCGCCTGCAGCACATACCACCGCAAAAGAGCGCCGGCTCGCACAAATCACAAAACGGCTTGCCGCCGACGTTGACGCAGGCGGGTCGTTGTCTTTCGCCCTCGGTAAAAACCCGGTCATATTCTCACCTTTGTTTGTCAGTATGGTCGCGGCCGGCGAAGCCGGCGGCACCATCGAAGACACACTTTTGCGACTGGCTGATATGCTCGAAAAGAAGGTCCGGCTGACAGCGAAAATCAGGGCGGCCCTGGCATATCCCATTATGATGGTCATAGTCGCCGTCGCCGTGGTTGCGTTTCTGCTTTCTTTTGTCGTGCCGGACATCACGAAGGTCTTCATTGAAATGAACAGGGCCCTTCCCTGGCCGACCCGGCTGCTCATCGGCATCAGCCACTTTGCCGGCACGTATTTTGTGCTGCTTTTGATTCTTGCGATTGCCGGACTGTTTGCGCTTCGCAAAAAGTGCAAAACGGCACGGGGCCGGCTTGCATTCGACCACTTCAAGCTTCGGCTGCCCATTTTCGGCAAGGTTCTGCTCAAAATCGAGACGGCACGGCTCTCCAGAACGCTGGCAGCACTGCTCGCAAGCGGCGTCTCCATATTGACCGCCATCGAAATCGCCAAAGACGTTGTTGGGAACAGCATTCTCGTCTCGGCGCTGGATTCGGTAAGGGACTCAGTAAGCAAAGGTGGGGACGTTGCCGCTGCAATAAAGAAGACAGGATTTTTCCCGCCGATTGTTTCGCACATAATCGCCACAGGCCAGCTCAGCGGCGAGCTTGAAACGGGCCTGGCAAACATCGCCGATATGTACGACGGCGAAGTCGAAAACGCCCTTAAAACCGCTGTCTCGCTGCTCGAACCAGCGGTGCTGCTGGTTATGGGGCTGGTCGTCGGCTTTATCGTCTTTGCCATTATGCTGCCTATTCTCGAAATAAATCAGGCGTTGTAAGGGAGTAATGTAATATGAATACGAAGCGAAAAACAGGATTCACGCTCATAGAGCTGATGATAGTAATAGTGATACTGGGGCTGCTCGCAACAACAATTATGCCTCGGATACTCAACAGGCCCGAGCAGGCGAGACGCACCAAGGCCGCCGTGGAAATCCACAATATCGGCTCGGCCCTGGCGCTTTTCAAGGCAGACACCGGAAGATTCCCCACGACCTCCGAAGGCCTCGAAGTCCTCGTCAAGGACCCCGGCTTAAAGGGCTACAACTCCGACGGCTATCTCGACAAAGTCCCCGCCGACCCCTGGGGCAACAAATATATCTATATAAGCCCCGGCGTGCATTCAAAAGATTATGACCTCGAGTCGTTCGGCAAGGACGGCGAAGAAGGCGGAACGGGCGACAATGCTGATATCGAAAGCTGGAATCTCACTGAATGAGACCGTTATGCAAAGACCAGTTAAAACCGTGCAGTATAACCGCAATTCGCGTTTTCGCGGCGCCTTTACCTTTATCGAAGCAGCCGTCGCACTGGCCATTGTCTCAATCTGTATAGTAACACTGCTGGCCCTGCAAACCACCAGCATCAATCTGGCTGACACAGCCCATCAAAACACCGAGGCCGCCCTGCTTGCCGAACAAAAAATGGCCGAGATTTTAGCCCTTGGCTACCCGCAGCCGGGAATCGACTCAGGCGCCGAGCAGACGGGCTTCAAGTGGCGAACAGAAATCGCGGATGTCGAGACCCCCCTACCGCAGACGGATATTAAGGGGCTGCGAAAAGTAACCGTTGATGTCGCCTGGAACCGAGGCAATTCTGTTAAAAATCTGAGAATCTCAAGCTATATTGCAGACCGGGGAGCGAAATGAGCAAAAGACGCACAAAATATGGTCTGACACTCGTCGAGCTGCTAATCGCTATGGCGATGGTCGTTGTCATTATCTCAATGGTCAACGCGGGCTTTTTCGCCACTTCGAGGTCAACCGAGACCTGCACGGATAAGATGACACTCGACTGGCAGCAGCTACGTCTTATTGATAATATCGCGGGCCAGATACGCTGTGCGTATGCACCAGCACAGCTAACAACCGGTTGCTTTGAATACAACCCTGCCGGGAATATGCTGCACTTTCTGACTACCAAACCATTCGATTCAACGAAAGATGAGAACGTCGGCTTGCTTGAAGTCGATTACAAATTTGACTCCAGCAAAGGTGCCCTGCTTTTAAGCGAGCGAAGGTTTGTCGAAACGTCGGGCGACGCTTCCCCGCAGTGGCGACAAATCGCCGAAAATATAAAAGACATTCGGCTGCAATTTTTCGATGGCCGGCAATGGTTAGACAGGTGGAATTACAGTGAACAAAATAACCTGCCCTCGGCAGTCAGAATCACTGTCAAATATCAGCAGGCAGGCCTCGGCGAACAGAACTGCTCCACCACCGCGTTTGTGTGTCTTGCCGGAGACAATCGGCAGACCGTCCGCACGGAAGCCGCTTTGAAGGAAACAAAATGACCTGTGAAGCGATAAAAGCAAGGCGAAACGGGTTTGTAATTGTCGTGGTGCTTTGCATCGTCATCCTTATGACGGCGATGGTGTTGGGCTTTAATCGCCGGACACAAATGACGCTCCGCGCCGCCGAGAGCTTCACCAATTCCAGACGGGCCCGCGCCTGCGCCCTGGCGGGATTAAATCTCGCCATTGCCGCTGTTAAAAACAACCCCAGCGCCTCCTCCGAGACAAGCTCGGACACATTGCTCGGACGCCCAATAAATTTTGAGCTGGATGATGTGCCTTGCACCGTCACACTGGCCGAAGAAACAGGCAAGATAAATATCAACTTCCTGAAGACGCCCAACGGCCAGGAGAACCGGGCCGCAATAGACCAATTGCTTCGGCTAATCGAACTGCTCAATCGGCACCGGCCGGAAAAGCCAATCACCTATGACATCGTTCCTTCAATCATCGACTGGACCGACACCGATGAACACGTTACCTGCCTGCCATTTGTCAAAAACCACAACCTCGGTGCCGAGTCCGATTACTATACCGCTTTGTCGCCCCCATACAAAACAGCAAACACACCTTTTGATTCAATCGACCAGCTATTATTAGTCAAAGGTGTAACGCCGGAGGCATTCGAGATGCTTAAGCCCTTCCTGACCGTATATGGCGATGGGGCAATTAATATCAACACCGCCCCATCGCTGGTTTTGGAGTCGATGTCCGAAAAAATGGACCCGGCCCTGGCCAAACTCATCATCGAGCGAAGAGATATAAAGCCCTACCAAAGCGTTGAAGAGCTTCGCAGTTTGCCTGCAATGACCGATGAGATTTATCTGACCATCAGCAGGACCGCCACAGTCAGGCCAACGGCCCCCTGCTATCAGGTCGTCTCGCGGGCGACCGCAGGCCGTGCGTCCGTTACTATTGCCTCCGTCTTAAAACCCGATTCTCAAACAGGCGCCGTCGAGGTGCTTTCGTATAAGGAACTTTAATCCTTGCCGTTAAGCGGCCGATGAAAAAAACCGAAATTTATAAGTATGAATAAGCGTTGCATAGGCATAGATATCGGACCCGACCATTTGTGTGCAGTGCAGGTCAGCCGCACGCAAAACGGTTTCCTTGTCGAAAGGGTCTTCACCGCAAAAATCCGGCGGGCCGTTGACTCCCCGTCCGATATACTCGCAACACTGTTTGCAAAGCACGACTTTGACAGTCACGCCGAAACAGCGGTATCAATTCCAGGCGAAGCGGTCCTGCTGCGAAATATCGAAACCGATGCCGCGACAATCGAACAACTCTCTGCCACGCAGGACGGCTCCATTCCGAATGCCGAGCAGCTCGTGACTAAAACATACACTCCCGTACGTCAGGACGGCCCCAAAGCACGGGCCTTACTCATCAGTGTCGACCGTGGACGATTACGCGAAAGATTGAATATCCTTCTCCGGGCAGATATGCATCCGATTCTTGTCGAAACCGCACTGTTCGCCGTCAACGCCGCAGTCGTTTTGAATCACCCAGAAGCAGCCACAGGCCCCGCTCTTGTTATCCACATTGACCGGACACATCTGACAATAACAATCACGCAAGACGGCTCTATCATCTTTGCGAGAAAACTGCCTGTCATTGCCGCTGGCGAAGACAACTCAAGCTACAATGTTAAAAACATAGCGGCCCTTGTCGCCTCCGAGACCCGGCTTACCTACAGAAAACTTTTCGACAGCGACATACCATCGGACGCGAAGCTATATCTCGTGCCGCAGCTTGACAATCCCAAAACCATCGAGGCCGAATTAGCAAATGTCCTGCACTGTCATATAACTCTCGTCAATCCCTGTGCCCGCGTGCAGCGTGACCCGAAATGCAGTGCCGATACGGTTATGACCATCGCCGAGGGGCTGGCCTTAAGGGCGTTGTCGCCGGATACAATAGCGGGTCTGAATTTTCTCAATGCCCTGCAAAGCAAAGAAAAACCGCAATTCGAGCTTAAAAAGGAGCTCAGAACCATAGCAAAACTGGCCGCGGCTGTAATTCTCGTCGCGATTGTCTCATTGTTCGCCTGCCTTTGGAAACTCGAACGCGAACACACCAAAATCCAAAAGCAGACCGCCGAACTGTTTCGACAAACGCTGCCTGATGAAAAAAACATCGTAAATCCGCTGGCACAATTGGAGCAGAAAATCACGTCCCTGCAAATCGGCTATGCGTCCTTCGGCGGCACGACCGACGCGACCACCGGCCCCCTTGACATTATGCAGCAGGTAACGCAGGCCATCCCCGGGCAGGCGGGTATCACCGTTGGCAGTTTGTTACTATCTCCTGATTCAGTCCGAATCACAGGAACCGCCGGAACATTTGCACCCGTTTACCAATGGCAGCAACAACTTCAACAAATCCCGCGGTTCGCATCGGTGGATGTCTCGGACATCCAACGGCTGGCAGCAGGACAGTCCGTAAACTTTACCATCGTTATCGCTATGGCGGAGAAACAACCGAAATGAAAATACCGGCGAGAACAAAACGAATGCTTCTTATCGCGACAGCCGTCGTGGCAACCGCCGCGTTCTACGCCTTTGCGATAAAGCCCGCCGCGGAACGCACAAATACCCTTTTGCGCATCCTGCCTGAAAAACAGCAAGCCCTTCAGCAGTTGCAGGTCAAAAGCCGGCAGTATCTCGCCCTTCACGCACGCTTAGCCGGGATTGACCTGCAGGCAAACGAGTCAGAAACGCTCACCGTACTCGACACAATCACCACCCAGTCCGGCACCACGAGTAACGTCGCTTATATGAAAAAACAGTCCCTGCCGCTCGATTCAAAATATAATCAGACCGTCGCGGAACTGCGATTTGAAAATATCACTCTCAACCAGCTTGTTGATTTCCTGTTCAAAGCCCGGTCATCCACAACCCCCCTCCAGATTAAGAGCTTATACATCGAAAAAAGCAGGACAAATCAGAACCTGCTGAACTGCGTCCTGCAAATATCCACTTTGACCGCGAACCAGGATGCCTGACACCCCCTTTTTCACCCACACACAACAAGTCCTGATAATTAACTAACACTTCATAATACTGTGATTAATTCGAAAGCTCCGCGTGCAATTTTCAGCTCCTCATTGGCAGGGATTGTCATCGCGTAAATCGAAGAGTCCTCTGTTGAAAAGATTGCTTCATTATTCTGATTCTTCTTTTCATCGACCCTTATATTCAGACAGCCGAAGGCGTCGAGAATCTTGCTGCGTGCCAAACGACGATGTTCTCACTATAATACGCGTTAATGTTTGTTGACGAAGCAAAAATCCGGGTAAAGGCGGGCGACGGAGGCAACGGCTGTGTGAGCTTCCGGCGGGAGAAATACGTCCCAAAAGGAGGCCCCGACGGCGGCGACGGCGGAAAAGGCGGCGATGTCTATTTCTTTACGGACCCAAACCTCGATACGCTTATGGACTTTGCCGGCAAGCACAATTGGCAGGCAGAAGACGGCAAACCCGGTTCAGGAAACAACAAGACAGGCGCCAACGGGGAGGAACTGATAATCCGTGTGCCGTCCGGAACTCTTATTTACGACGCCGACCTTGACCTGCTGCTGAAAGACCTCGACGGAGTCGGTTTGAAGGTTTGTGTCTGTCTCGGCGGCCACGGGGGCAAAGGAAACAAGCAATTCGCAACATCCACATATCAGACGCCTCGATACGCGGAACCCGGCAAGCCGGGACAGGAACGAAAACTCCGGCTGGAGCTGAAACTGATAGCGGACGTCGGTCTGGTCGGGATGCCCAACGCCGGCAAAAGCACCCTCATTTCCCGCTGCTCGGCGGCCCGGCCTAAAATCGCCTCTTACCCGTTCACTACGCTTGAGCCAATCCTCGGCATCGTGCAGCTCTCCGGCGAACGCCGATTAGTAATGGCGGATTTGCCCGGCCTTATCGAAGGCGCCCACAAAGGCGCCGGCCTCGGCTTTGAATTCCTCCGACACATCGAAAGGACTCGCGTTATAGTTCACATACTGGATATAATGCCGGCTGACGGCTCGGACCCGGCGAAAAATTATCGTCGCATCCGTAAAGAGCTTGAGCAATACAGTAAAACGCTTGCGAATAAGCCGGAGGTGATTGTCGCGAACAAAATCGACCTTGAGCCGGACGGAGCTACGGTAAAGAAGCTGCGAAAACAGCTAAGGCATCGCATTTACCCGATTTCAGCCGTTTCGGGCGAGGGAATAAAGGATTTATGCGAGCTGCTGTGGAAAAAAGTAAAACAGGCAAAAGCCAAAACATAAACCGATGCGCTTACGGCAAATGTTCGATATCAGCAATATCCTGGTGTCTGCCGGAGGCCTTTTTGTTGGCTTTTAAGTGAGGCAAGCTGATTAAATTGGTCTGGACGCCGTCAATCTCAGCTACTACCCGTTGGGAGAAACAATCACTGAAATTTACACCGGAAATTGTTGTCGCAATCTCTATCCTGACAGGTGGCGTTCCCATACGGATGATTTGTTTTTCCTTCAGGAACAGATTCGAAGATAAATCCGGCTGGTTGAAGCCGAATTCCTTAAGAACAGCAACAACCCTGTCGGCATTGGCGGGATTCATAGCAATCCAGATGTCCATATCGGCGGTAGCTCGCGGGTAACCGTAGTAACCAACCGCGTATCCGCCGATGAGTAAATACTCAACGTTATTGGCGTTGAGTAATTTCAAGAACTCTTTGAAGTCGTTTGGCAGCTTCATCGCCATAGATAATCCGCCTCATTAACTCCACGGCCTCCAGGCGCTCCTCGGGAGTTTTGGACAACCAGTATTCTTTCTCATCCGACGGGTCAAAAAGAGATGTTACTTTAAAAACATCTCTTTGCACTCTTGGAAAATCAAACCTGTCCATAAGGTAATTATACCGCTATCACATACGTAAAACCAGCCATAAATTGACAGCTTGCTCAGAATAAGATAGAAAAAGAGCTATGAATCTAATAGCGATAGATATTGGCAATACGAACATAGGTGTTGGGCTGTTTCTCAAGGGCGAGGAGCAGTTTGTAAAGCCGCTGCCGGGGAAAGCAATAGAGGAGCTGACCGAGCTTCTAAAATCGACCTGGGAAATGATACCGGTCGCAAAACGTTCAAAAGAGGGTCAACAAGATGGCGTCATCATTGCCAGTTCCGTGAAACCAGCGTGGACAGAGCTTGTGCGAAACATCGTGAAGCAAACCACCGGCGAAAAGATGCTGCTGGTAGGCAAGGACATCCCGTTCCCGATTGAGCTTTCTATAGATGAGCCGGATAAGATGGGGACAGACCGGGTTCTGGCAGCATCCGCGGCTTACGCGGTTGCGGAGCACGCCGTTGCCGTCGCTGACTTCGGCACGGCTGTAACCATCGACCTTGTCGATGACCGCGGGGTATTTTGCGGCGGTGTTATTTTCCCCGGCTTTGAAATGAGCGCAAACGCCCTGCACAATGATACGGCTCAACTGCCGAAGGTGACCGTGAAAAAACCACAATGGCCATTTGGGAAAAACGCCGTCGAAGCAATTAACGCCGGCTTGTATTATTCGGCCATAAGTACGCTACAGGAAATCGTTAGACAATATGCTGAGGTGTTAGGCACCTGGCCTCAAACCATCATCACCGGCTCAGGAGCTAAACTGATTAAAGACGACTGTGAGTTTGTTGACAACTATGTGCCCGATTTAGTCATCAAAGGCATCGCCCTGGCTTACCAGAAATTTATTGAATCGAGGGAGTAACAGAGTGGTATGTTCGCATCTGCCGCAGTAATAACAGGCAAAGGAACAGGGGCTATCGCCACGATTCAAATTTGCGGCGACGACGCAAAAAATGTCCTCGAAAAAATCTTTAAGCCATCACCGGAGCTAAAGGTCGGGAAAATCTTTGTCGGAACAATCTCTGATGGCAGCCAGACAATCGACCAGGTAACAATCGGCTGTGAAGGACCTGATACCTTTGCAATCAACTGCCACGGCAACCCGCTTATCGTAGAGCGGATTATGCAACTGCTTCAGAGACGCGATGTCAAATTACTGACCGCCGAGCAATTGTTTTGCAGAACTTTCGATGACAGCAACACTATCGCCCTTGAGGCCAAACTAATACTGCCTAAAGCAAAGACAATCGAAGGCACAAGGATAATCCTCAATCAAATCGATTCAGGCCTTACGACAACCGCAAAAAGCTGGCTTGAACATCCTGCAGATAAAATCGCTGCTGAGGCCAACAAAATTATCGAAACAAGCAGGATTGCCAAGCTTATTATTTTCGGCTGTCGTATAGTTTTGGCAGGCCCGCCGAACACAGGTAAAAGCACTTTGCTCAACCGGCTTTCCGGAAACCAAAAGGCAATAGTAACAAACATCAAAGGAACAACCCGCGACTGGGTCTCGGCTGAATGTCGAATCGGACAAATGCCCGTTGAACTGATTGACACAGCAGGTCAGTATGATGGAATTACAGATGACATAGATAAAGCGGCACAAGAAGCATCCGCGGAGGTTATAAATCAAGCGGACCTTGTTCTATTAGTGCTCGACAACAGCGAACCAGTCGAACAGCTTACCAAGTCCCTCATCGACAGGTTGGCAGGCAGAAAAGCGATGGCCGTTATTAACAAATCCGACCTGCCCGCCCGATTCGACGTTGCCAAACTGCCGGCAAATCTGGTCTCTGACTCTACTCAAATCAGTGCTCTGCTGGGAACCGGCCTCGACACGCTTTCCAAAAAGATATGCGAAGCCGCCGATATCGAAAATTTCGACCCGCAGCAACCCATATGCTTTACCCAACGCCAGGAACGGCTCCTGACGCGGCTTGCAGAGGTCAAACCAAAAGATACCGCACAGTCAATCATCACGGAGTTGTTATCCGGCCCGCCAAATGTATAATCGGCATCTATGACCAAAGATAGCGTTAATCTTACACCGGCGATGAGGCAATTTCACCAGTTCAAGCAGAAATACCCCGACTGCATACTGTTTTTCCGAATGGGCGATTTCTACGAAACCTTTTACGAGGACGCCAAAACCTGCTCGAAGGTGCTGGGACTGACGCTTACCAGCAGGGATAAAGGCAGCGATAACCCAACTCCGTTGGCGGGCGTTCCCTGGCACGCCGTAGATGGCTATCTGCGAAAAATGCTTCAGGCCGGCTACAAGGTCGCGGTCTGCGAACAAATCGAAGACCCGAAGACCGCCAAAGGCCTGGTCAAGCGCGACGTGGTTCGCATCGTCACGCCCGGAACGCTCACCGACGACATGCTGCTGGAGGCCAAGCAGGATAATTTCTTAGTTGCGGTCTGGCAGACAAACGCAACGTCAGCCATAAGCTGGGTCGATATCTCGACCGGACATTTCTTCGCACAGCAGATAGCCGGACAGGAAATACTCGACGAGATAGTGCGCCTGTCCCCTGCCGAGTGCCTTTTGCCTGACAGGCGAGGCGAATTATTCGAAGCGCAGGCGAAAAAACTCGCCAAGGGCATCGGTGAGCTTACCGGCGCATCGATTACCGAAAGGCCGGGGTGGTATTTCGACCCTTATCAGGCGAAACAACGCCTGCTCAAGCACTTCGGCACGACCACGCTTGAGGGCTTCGGAATATGTGATTCAGACGGGGCCGTTATCCCCCCTGCCGGCGCACTTATCGAGTATCTTAACGAGACGCAAAAAACCGCCCTTGCCCACATCTCCGCCATTAAAAAGGTCAGCCATAAAAAGTTCCTGCACATCGACCACACGTCCCTGCGTGGGCTTGAAATACTGCAAACGATTCGCACCGAAAGCACAAAAGGCACCTTGCTCGACACGCTCGACCAGACGCTAACGCCTATGGGCGGCCGGATGTTTCGCAACTGGCTCTGCAGACCATTGTGCGATTTGCAGGCAATCGAGCTTCGCCAGGACGCCGTAGCGGAACTAAAAGATACCGACAACCGCCTGACTGAAATCCGCGAATTGCTTTCCGATATCGCCGACCCGGAACGTATAGCCGCCCGCATAGCAACCGCCAGGGCAATGCCGCGGGACCTTGTCGCACTTGCCCGAACACTGCGCCAGGTGCCCAAGCTGCGAGAAACTATAGGCAGGTTCAACGCGAAGCTGCTGATAAATCTGGCGGGCCAGTGTGACAGTATGGATGAGCTTGCTGACTTGCTGGAATCCGCAATCGAACCGGATTGCCCGTTGCGCCTGACCGACGGCGGCGTAATTCGCACCGGCTTCAACAAAGAGCTTGACGACCTGCACTCAATCTCACGCGATGGCCAAAGCTGGTTGCAGCAATATCAAAAGCAGCAAATCGAACGCACCGGAATAGACCGACTGAAAATCGGCTTCAACCAGGTCTTCGGCTATTATATCGAAGTAAGCAGGTCAGCCGCGGACAAAGTCCCTGCCGACTACGTCCGCAAACAGACAATCAAGAATGCCGAAAGATATATCACCGATGAATTGAAAAAATATGAGACCCGCGCGCTCGGAGCCGAAGAAAAGGCCCTCGCTCTCGAACAAAAACTTTTTGAAGACGTGCGCATTCAGGCGTCCCAGTATATACGCCGGCTGCAGGCGCTGGCCGATACAATCGCTCAATGCGACTGCCTGTCTAATCTCGCCTACATCGCCAAACGTCACGGCTACATCAGGCCCAAAATGACATCAGGCAACGAGTTAATCATAGCCGATGGCAAACACCCCGTCCTTGCCGAGATGCTCGGCTCTGAATTTGTCCCCAACGATATTGAATTAGGAAATCATTCCGGCGATGTAATGATAATTACAGGCCCCAATATGAGCGGCAAGAGCACCTACATAAGGCAAACCGCCCTGCTTGTCCTGATGGCACAGGCCGGCTCGTTTGTCCCCGCAAAAGAAGCCACCATCGGCCTTGTTGACCGCATATTCACACGCGTTGGAGCATCAGATGAACTGGTCAGGGGCCAATCAACCTTTATGATAGAAATGACCGAAACCGCAAATATCATCAATAACGCCAGTTCAAAATCCCTCGTCATTCTCGATGAAGTCGGCAGAGGCACAAGCACCTACGACGGCCTGGCTCTTGCCTGGGCAATCACCGAACACATCGCAAACAAAATAAAATGCCGAACCCTTTTTGCCACGCACTATCACGAATTGACCGAGCTTGCGGAACTATTTTCCAATATCAAAAACTGCAACGTGGCCGTGAGGGAATGGATGGATGAAGTGGTCTTCCTTCACAAAATTCTCCCCGGCGGCACGGACAAATCCTACGGCATCCACGTCGCCAAACTGGCTGGCATCCCAAAACCAATCCTCGAACGCTCAAAAGAAATTTTGGCCGAGCTTGAAACCACCTTCCAAAAAGAAGCCGCCGGCTCACACCTCGCCAAACACAAAACCAAAGAACCGGATGGCGATATGCTCTTCGTCCAAAAACACAAACCCGTCTTAGACAAACTTGCATCTATTGACGTCAATAACCTGACACCGATTGAAGCAATTAACTTACTCAATGAAGTTAAGAATGAAATCAAAAAAGCAAACTAGGAAACACACTTTATGCAGTATGATATATTTATTTGCCACGCATCGGAAGACAAAAAGGACTTCGTAAAACTCTTAGCCAATGCTCTTTTGAAGCAAAACTTGAAAGTCTGGTATGACGAATTTGAA
Organism: Planctomycetota bacterium; assembly: GCA_043811995.1. Classification (GTDB taxonomy): domain Bacteria; phylum Planctomycetota; class Phycisphaerae; order Sedimentisphaerales; family Anaerobacaceae; genus Fen-1362. The sequence goes on along the minus strand of JBDRMP010000073.1, from coordinate 2,849 downwards.
CTCAAACTAGGCGACAGTCTCCGCGAAAAGATTGACTACGGATTAGCAAATTCTAGTTATGGAGTGGTCGTCTTGAGCAAGGCGTTCTTCGCTAAGGATTGGCCCAAAAGCGAACTTGATGGTCTTGTCGCCCGACAAAATAGCGAAGGCCGGAAAGTAATACTCCCAATTTGGCACAAGGTATCACGCACGGAAGTGCAACAATTTTCGCCTATGCTCGCCGGTTTGGTATCCGCAAAAAGTGAGGATGGATTGGGGATAGTTGTTGAGAATATCATGGGTGTTGTCGTGCCTCCTCAAGAAATCCATTCACAGATAACTCAATCATTACCTCCTAAATCCTTTAGGCCGACTGAGAAAGTCGCTAACATTTCATCCGTTATAGACCAAGCTATAGAAGCAGTCGAAAACAAACAGCCAAACCAGATATTGGCTGTTCGAAAGTTCATGGATGGAGTAATGGCTGAACTTGATACCTCGAAGCCAGATTTTTCCAAAGAAGGCGAACGAGATGACTTTCTCGTTGAGTCGATTAATCAAACAATGCAGGTAATCATAAACTTTGCTCAACTTGGAAAATCAATCGCAATGATGAACGCATCCGAACCAGCACTAATTTTATATAAATCCTTTGATAAAATCCTGAGCCATTATTGGGTACCAAGCCAATATTCAGGAGTTATTCCTGAGGACGATTTCGATTTCTACAAGTTTATTGGACATGAGTTCTTCGTGACTTTAATTTCAATCTTTATAACAGAAGATCGCTGGGAAATAATCGCCAATATCCTTGAAGAAGAGATTTACATCAAAAACATAGAGCGAGCACAAGGCGGCATAGTGTCATTCCCGTATATTTCTAAAAAAGTTAGATTATTAGACCATCGAAATAAACGCTTGGGACTTAATAGAGTATCTATTCATGCCGACATTTTGAAAGAACGACATTCTACTGGAGAACTCGCCGGAATCGTACCATTCGACCAATTTATGAATGCTGACTATTTCCTATTTCTGCGAGGAGAATTCGAAAAACCAGATACGAATCGTAGAACTGCTTGGAATGCGTGGAGCACAATATTCTTGCAAGAAATACCTTTCTATTTGTTACATGCGACTCGTAAAAACTACGCAGAGAAACTGTTAAGGCCCCTCGGTATCGATACCATTGAGAAATTTCGTTCGAAACTACTTGAGGTAAAAACATCAGACAGATTAGCAAAAACATTTGGCGACCCTTTTTATTTTGACCTTGATAATCCGATTGAAAATCTTAATCCTCAGAACATAGGCACCCGCTGAACTCATTCTTCAGAATTTTGGTAAAGTCCAGTTGGATGGGCTTCAGCATATCCAATGCCTCTGCCTTCCGTCCTCTGCCTTCCATCTCTTGTCATCATCTGCCCCACGTCCTTTCCAAACTTACAGCAAAAAAAAGGGCGATGTAAAGTTACATCGCCCGTGTATTTGGTCTGCCGTCAATCAGCTTTAGCTGTTGGGGTCTTTTTGGCAGTTGGGGTCTTTATCTTTGTTCTTGTCGCAACCTTTTTGCTTGTCCTTGTTGCACCCTTTTTCCTTGTCCTTTATGCCGCAGCCCTTGCCGAGTTCAGAAGCACCGCTCCTCTGAGAGATAAACTGGCAATCAGATTTGCTCTTACAACTCTGACTTGCTATTGCAGCCGTGACAGCCACAACAGCCACAATCGTGATAATTACAAGAATCCTGCTTTTCATAACTTCGCTCCTAAAAAAGTTTATAGGGTTTTCAAGCATTTGTTCATATACGCCAGTGCTTTTCAATGTGTTCACATAATTAAAAATCCGGCGTGTTCGTTCAATCAGGAAACCCCTAATTTCCCGTAGGCATTTATATAATGATATATTTGGTGCAGCTCAATTACAGAGAGCGGATTTTCACGGTTTATAATACTGCATCGCCTCGGGGATAAGCTGTTTGATATTATTGATTCTCGTTGAATCGGCGGGGTGCGTGCTGAGTATCTCCGGCGGGGCCTGGCCCTTGCTGGCAGCGGACATCCTCTCCCAAAAGGTGACTGCCTCGTTGGGATTGAAGCCGGCCATAGCCATAAATATCAGGCCCATACGGTCGGCTTCGCTTTCGTGCAGCCGGCTGTAAGGCAAAAGCACGCCAATCTCGGTCCCTAATCCGTACGATTTCATAAAAAGATTCTGTGTCTGCTCCGGCTTGTTGGCAAGCGCCTCCGACAAGGCCATTCCACCCAAATCCACGAGCAGCCCCTGCGACATTCGTTCCGAGCCGTGCCTGGCGATTGCGTGCGCAATCTCGTGGCCCATCACCACCGCCAGCCCCGCCTCATTCTGCGTAACCGGCAACAAACCCGTATAGACAACGACCTTGCCGCCGGGCATACACCACGCGTTGACATTGGGGTCTTCGACGAGATTGAACTCCCACTGGTAACTCTGTATTCGTGACGATAGGTTGTTCTCGGCGCAGTATTTCTCCACCGCCTTTTGAATCCTGGCGCCGACGTCTTTGACCATTCGCGTCTGCCCTGCATTGTTACTGAGCTTGTTGGCGCTTAGAAACTCATTGTAGGACTGCAAGGCCATCGAATTCATCATCGAATCTGGAACGAGGTTAAGCTGTTTTCGACCCGTGATTGCCACCTGCGTGCACGAAGATTGAAACAGCAAGGCACAGCACAAAGCAGCCACTTTCAAGATTTGTCGGCGATTCATAATACTTCTCCTTTTCTCAAGAAAATCTAACTCGCTGATATTTTACACGCCAAGGCCCCCGTTGACCAGCATATCTGCAAATTATAGCCGCCGCAGGGACCATCGATATCAATTACTTCGCCGGC